>CAIUVD010000098.1 GCA_903902515.1 uncultured Planctomycetota bacterium
CCCGGTCGTGAGGCCTATCCCGGCGACGTCTTCTACTGCCACAGCCGCCTGCTCGAGCGGGCCGCCAAGCTTTCCGATGCCATGGGCAAGGGCTCGATGACAGCCCTGCCCATCATCGAAACCCAAGCGGGTGACGTTTCGGCGTACATCCCCACCAACGTGATTTCCATCACCGACGGCCAGATTTACCTCCAGCCCGACCTCTTCAATTCCGGCGTGCGCCCCGCCGTTGACGTCGGCATCTCGGTGTCCCGCGTCGGTGGCTCGGCCCAGATCAAGGCCATGAAGAAGGTTGCCGGTACCCTCCGGCTCGACTTGGCTGCCTACCGCGAACTGGAGGCTTTCTCCCAGCTCGGTACCGAACTGGATCCCGCCACCCAGAAGCAGCTCGATCGCGGCGCCCGCATGGTGGAACTGCTCAAGCAGGGCCAGGCCGCTCCCCTCGAAGTCGCTGACCAGGTCATGATGATCAAGGGCGCGGGCTCCGGCATGCTGGACGACGTTCCCACGGCTCAGGTCGGGACCTTCGAGCGTGAGTTCCTGGCCATGGTCAACGCCGAATACCCCGAGATCGCTAAGACCCTGCGCGAGAAAAAAGAGTTTAACGACGAGGCCGAGGCCAAGTTCAAGGAGGCCATCAGCCGCTTCCGTGAGCAGTTCAAGCAGAAGCACAAGTCCGCCTGATCCGCTCCCCAGCCCGCTGAACCGACCGGACCGTACCCATGGCCAACCTCCGTGACCTCCGCAAGCGCCGTAAGGGCGCCGCGAACACCAAGAAGATCACCCGCACCATGGAGCTGGTGTCCTCGGCCAAATTGAAAAAAGCCCAGGACGCCGCCCTGGCTTCTCGGCCCTACGCCGAGGGCCTGGCTGGCATGGTCGCCGAACTGTCGGCGGCTTCGGGGGGCGCCAGCCATCCGTTAATGGCCGCCCGGCCGGTGACCAAAGTGCTGCTCTTAGTAGCCTGCTCAGATCGTGGACTGTGCGGCGCCTTTAATGCCAACTTGGTCAACCTGGCCCTCAAGCGAGCCCAGGAACACCGGGCCCAGGGCCGCACCGTGCAGTTCATTGCCCTGGCCAAGAAGGCCGGTTCCACCTTGACCTTCGGCGGCCACGCTCCGCTCAAGGTTCACCAGGGCCTGGTCGGGATGACCCGCTACGCCCAGGCGGAAACCCTGGCCAGCGAGTTCATGAGCCAATTCCTGGCCAAGGACTACGACACGGTGGAGGTGGTCTACAGCCGCTTCATCAGTGCCGCCCGCCAGACCCCCGACTGCCTGACGCTGTTGCCCGCCGGCGGCACCGTGAAGGCTAGTAACGGTCCCAAGGCTGACTACGAGTTCATTCCCGAACCCGAAGAACTCTTGGCCAGCCTGATTCCCCAGACCGTCAAGACCGCCCTGTTCAGCGCACTTCTTCAGACCAGCGCCGGCGAGCACGCTGCCCGCCGCGTGGCCATGAAGAATGCCACCGATGCCGCCAGCGACATGGTCAAGCTTATCAGCGGCCAGTACAACCGTGGGCGTCAGGGCAAGATCACGCAGGAGATCGCTGAGATCACCGGCGCGGTTGAGGCCATGGCCTGAACCTTCCTTCATTCATCAACACCTCCATTCGCTACCACGAGATCCCCATGAGCACTATCGGCACCGCTACCGGCACCGTCGTCCAGGTCATCGGCTCCACGCTTGATGCCGAATTCCCGGTCCTGCCCGCCATCTACAACGCCATTGAGATGGATGTGACGGACCCGGCAACGGGCGCGACCACCAAACTGGTGGCGGAAGTTCAGCAGCACCTCGGCCGCAACCGCGTCCGTGCCGTGGCCATGGCTAGCACCGACGGTCTGACCCGTGGCGCCCAGGTTCGCGATACGGGCCGGGCCATCGCCATGCCCGTCGGCACCGAGACTCTCGGTCGTATCTTCAACGTCCTCGGCGAGTGCGTCGACAACGGCGCCCAGGTCAGCGCCACCTGCGCCCGGAGCCCGATCCACCGCGCTGCTCCGGCCTTCAAGGATCTGAACCCCGAGACCGAGATCTTCGCCACCGGCATCAAGGTCGTCGACCTCCTGGCCCCCTACGTCAAGGGTGGCAAAATCGGCCTCTTCGGCGGTGCTGGCGTCGGCAAGACCGTGATTCTGATGGAGCTGATCAACAACGTGGCCAAGGCCCACGGTGGTTACTCGGTGTTCGCCGGCGTGGGTGAGCGTACCCGCGAAGGCAACGACCTGTGGAACGAAATGATCGAAGCCGACGTTATCAAGGTCGAGCGCGATGAGCATGGCCACCCGATCTGGGACGCCGCCACCGGCTCGCCCAAAATCAAGGCCGGCGAAAGCCGCTGCTCCCTGGTCTATGGCCAGATGAACGAGCCGCCCGGTGCCCGCCTGCGCGTCGCCCTCTCGGCCCTGACCCAGGCTGAATACCTACGCGATTCGTCCGGCAAGGACGTGCTGCTGTTCGTCGACAATATTTTCCGCTTCACCCAGGCCGGTTCCGAAGTGTCCGCCCTGCTGGGCCGCCTGCCCAGCGCCGTGGGTTACCAGCCGACCCTAGCCTCCGAGATGGGCGCCCTCCAGGAGCGCATCACCTCGACGAAGAATGGTTCGATCACCTCGATCCAAGCCGTGTACGTCCCCGCTGACGACTACACCGACCCGGCCCCGGCCAACACCTTCGCCCACCTCGACGCCACCACCAACCTGGCCCGTGGCATCGCTGAGAAGGGCATCTTCCCCGCTGTGGATCCCCTGGCTTCGACCAGCCGCATCCTCCAGCCCCACATCGTTGGCGACCGCCACTACCGCGTCGCCCGTGGCGTTCAGAAGGTGCTGCAGCGCTACAAGGACCTCCAGGACATTATCGCCATCCTTGGCGTAGACGAACTGTCCGACGAGGACAAGCGCCTGGTGGCCCGTGCTCGTCGCCTCGAACGCTTTATGAGCCAGCCGTTCCACGTTGCCGAGCAGTTCACCGGCATGAAGGGCTTGTTCGTGAAGTTGGATGACACCATCCGTTCCTTCGAGGCTATCCTCACCGGCGACTACGATACCCTCCCCGAATCGGCGTTCCTGTACGTCGGCACCATTGAGGATGTCGTGGCCAAGGCCGAAAAGATGAAGGCCAAGTGATCCCATGAACGTCCATGTCATCACCCCGGAACGGACCCTGCCGGTCCTGCCCGCCAGCCACGTGACCTTCACGGCGGTGGACGGTGAGGTCGGCGTGCGTCCCGGTCACGCGCCCCTGGTGGCGCAGTTGGCCGTTGGTTTTGCCCTGGTCCGTACGGCCGACGGCCGCGAGACGCTGTTGGCCATCCGTGGCGGCGTGGCCCAGGTCCTCAACAACGAGATTAAACTGTTCACGGAACAGGCCGAGGACATCAATCACATCGATATGGACAAGATCCAGAAGCGCTTGGATCAGCTCGGCTCGGCTAAAGCCGACACCGCCCTTGAGAAGGCGCGCAACGAAGCCGAAGCGACCTGGAATCTCCTCCAGATGTCCCTGGTGGCCCAAAAGAAGACCTGACCTTCAGGTTGGACCTCGGCCCGTCGTCCCCCAAGGACGGCGGGCTTTTTTTTCACCGGTATTTCGTCAACG
>CAIUVD010000099.1 GCA_903902515.1 uncultured Planctomycetota bacterium
CCAGGCCATCGATCGGCAATTCCGCCCTTTCCCCAAGAAATACTCCCTGGGGGCCTGGATCTGGCTGAACCTCCTGATGGCACGCCTGACCGGAGAAACCGACTACCGTGATCGAGCCATCCGGGAAGCCGATCGGTTTCTGGATCTGCAACAGCTCGAATGGGCGGGGGATGCCTCCTGCTCAGCCCGTGGATGGTTCCGCCGCAGCCTGAATGGCTCTGGAAATCCCTGGGGCGAAAAGCCCGAACAGGAAGTGATGCTGACGCCGTGGACCTATCAGGCGTTATTCCAGCTCATCGCCACCTGCCCCGACCATCCTCGGGTGTCGGCCTGGCGCGAAGCCATTCGCAGCTATGCCGGCGATTACCTGATGCCGATCGCGGCCCGCAACCATTTCGGCTACACGCCGATGAAGGTCGAGGCGCCAACGCTGAAACGCCAGGTCGGAGGAAAATCCCTCTCCTATCAATATTTCGGGGCCATCGGCCGGCAATTCCATCAAATTGGCAATGCTGCCTTCTTACTGGCTGCCGGAAAACTGCTGCAGGATCAAAGCATGATCGACGCCGCCTGGCGGCAGATGTTTTGGTTCAGCGGCCACAATCCGCGCGGCTATGGCCTGATCCACGGCTTTGCCAACAATTGCAATTCCGGTCAGTACTATCCTGACGACCTGGGAAAAGCCTTTCCTGGTGGCACCATCAATGGCGCCGTCGGGGACGATAACGACCGGCCAAACTTTGAAAAATACCACGAATACTACACCTACGGGAATATCAGCCTGCTGTGGTTCGGCACGGTTGCCGGGGCCAAGCAGTTTTCTCAACCCCTTGAGCTGTGGCCGAAGGAAATCACCGAGTCCGCCCACACCGCCGATCCCCTCGGGCATCCCCGGTCATCATTTCCCGTGCGCATGAAGGGTGGCCATACCTACCCCTTCATGGCCGTGCTCCAGAACCAGCAGTCCACCGCCATTGATTGGCAGGTTGACGGTATTCCCGGTGGCAATGACGAGGTTGGCCACATTGCTACCGATGGCCGTTATCACACCCCCATGGTGATGCAGGAACGCCAAGTGGTCATTCGTGCCATCAGTCGGCAGAATCCCGCGATCCATGAAGAAACCCTCGCGACCGTCATGCCCGTCCCTGGGGCAATTCCGCACGTGAAATTGACCATGCAGAATGGGCATGTTCAGCTGGCTTGGGAAGCTCCCCCCGGCCCGTTGATCGGGTACAGCATCTGGAAACGTTTACCCATCGGACCGGAACAGGTCGGCACCATCTTCGAAATGGTTGGCGCCACCGAGGGGGAAGAAACCACCTACGGGTATCCCCATGCACGCATCCACCATTATGAAGACCATCTGATTCCCCCAGGCACCGAATTTCAGGTTCGGGCCTATCATGCCGCGTTTGATGCAACGCATGCCTACACCCCGGATGGCAAGCCCTACTCCGGTCTTTCTGCCGGTTGGATGCGGAGCCCGCGACCTTCACCCGAGAAAATCTACGGGTTCGGTCCACCATCCCCGACGGTCGTCGTTCCTTTCCCTGACCTGGCCTCCTAAATTATCGGAAACCCCATGATTACTGCCCCTGCTACCGACCATCGTCTCCTCAAGTGCCGCACCATCGACGCGGATTTCGTCGTCGTTGGCGGTGGCCTTGGCGGCACCTGCACCGCCATCACGGCTGCCCGCGCCGGCATCAAGGTCGTCCTCATTCAAGACCGTCCGGTGCTCGGCGGCAATTGCTCGAGCGAAGTCCGTCTGTGGGTACTCGGGGCGACCTCACACATGGGAAATAACAACCGCTGGGCCCGCGAGGGTGGCGTAGTGGATGAAATTCTCCTGGAAAACACCTGGCGTAATCCGGAGGCGAATCCGGTCCTCTTCGACACGGTACTGCTCGAAAAAGCCGTCAGTGAGCCCAACCTGACCCTGCTCCTCAACACGGCGGTGAATGAAGTCCTCAAGGATGGCGAGGCCATCACCGCCGTACGGGGCTTCAACAGTCAGAATTCCACCACCTACGAAGTGCGTGCGCCGTTATTTTGCGATGCCTCTGGCGATGGCGTGGTGGGCTTCCTCGCGGGAGCGGCCTTCCGCATGGGCGCAGAAGCCAAGGAAGAGTTCAACGAAGGTCTGGCCCCGGATCAGTCCTATGGCGAGTTGCTCGGCCACTCGATTTATTTTTACAGCAAGGATACCGGACGACCGGTGAGTTTCACGCCCCCGGCCTTCGCCCTGAAGGACATCACCAAGATTCCCCGTTGGCGGAACATCAAGGCCCAGGATATGGGTTGCCGCTTCTGGTGGCTCGAATACGGCGGCCGGTGTGACACCGTCCACGATACGGAAGACATCAAGTGGGAGCTCTGGAAGGTCGCCTATGGCGTGTGGAACCACATCAAAAATTCCGGTCTCTTTCCGGAGGCCGCCAATCTGACCCTCGAATGGGTCGGGACCATTCCCGGCAAGCGCGAAAGCCGCCGTTTCGAAGGTCCCTACATGCTCAATCAACGGGATGTCGTGGAGCAGCGCCGCTTCCCCGATACCGTGGCATTTGGCGGATGGTCCTTGGATCTCCATCCCGCAGACGGTGTGTATTCGCCGAAGTCGGGCTGCAATCAATACCACTCGCGCGGCATCTACGAGATTCCCTACCGCTGCCTCTACAGCCGGAATGTTCCCAACCTCTTTCTTGCGGGGCGCATCATCAGCGTGACCCATGTCGCGTTTAGCTCGACCCGGGTCATGGCGACCTGCTCCCATGCGGGCCAAGCCGTGGGTATGGCCGCCGCGTTATGCACCAAGGAAAAACTTCTTCCCAACGATCTCAGTTCCGGCGTCCATCTCGCCAATTTACAACAGGAACTCCTCCGCAGCGGCCAACATTTGCCAGGGAAAGCCTTGCGAGAAGCGGCGGATCTTGTCCAGCAGGCGACGATTTCTGCCTCCAGCACCCTGCGCTTGCATGCCCTGCCCAAGGGTGGCGAGCCCCTGCCCTTGGATGTCCCCCGGGCCATACTGCTGCCCTTGGCCGCCGGTCCCGTTCCGACGATGACCTTCTGGATCGATGCTCCGCAAGGTGGAGCCGTACGGCTGGAGCTGCGAACCAGCAATCGCCCTGACAACCACACGCCGGATATCGTCTTGGCATCCCAGGAGGTCACCCTGGCACCTGGGCTGGCTCAGGCGGTTCACGTCACCTTCCCCTGCAGCATAGACCAAGCCCGCTACGGCTTTGTCTGCCTGTTTGGATCTCCGGATCTGCGCGTCCACACGAGCGATCACCGCCTCACCGGCATCCTGTCCGTCGCGTGTAAAGGCGATGCGGCGGTCTCCACCCATGGGGCCCAGGTGGCTCCTCCTGACGCGGGCGTAGAATCGATGGAGTTCTGGACGCCCCAGCGCAGACCCGGTGGCCGCAACCTGGCCATGGCATTCCAACCGGCCTTGGCCGCCTTTGATGCCTCCCAGATCGCCAACGGCATCGATCGGCCCACGAATGCCGCCAATGCCTGGGTGGCGGATCCGGTCGACCACCACCCCACCCTGACCTGCTCGTGGTCCCAACCACACGCCATACGCCGGGTTGAACTGTGGTTTGATTCCGATTTCGATCATCCCTTGGAAAACGTGTTGATGATCAATCCCGAACGGGCCTCGCCGTTTGGTGTCCGCCGCTGGCGTCTGCGGGACGCTTCCGGCCGTGAACTTGCCGCCAGCGACGATCAACACCTGTCCCGGGCCACGGTGATTCTGGATTCCCCGGTGATAACCGACCGCCTTATCCTGGAGTGCGGTGAAACCCACGGAGGCGCACCAGCGGCGGTGTTTGCCATCCGTGCGTATGCATGACCCGCGGCAAGGTAATCTCACAACAGGATATGGCCACCCCCATGATCTCCGCCCAAGCCGAACAGATGATCCGAACCTTCGACAACGAAGCACCGCATCATCGCGAAGCGCGCCTCGCGTGGTGGCGCGAAGCGCGCTTCGGTCTGTTCGTGCATTGGGGGCTTTTCAGCGCCGCCGGTGGCACCTGGAAGGGTGAACCATGCCCGTTTCTGGGCTGCTGGATGCAAGATCGGTTTCGCATTCCCTTGGCCGAGTATGCCGCTGCCCTGTTGCCCAAATTCACCGGCGAACGCTTCGATCCCGAAGCCATCGTCAAACTGGCCTTGCAAGCGGGCATGAAGTACGTCATCCCGGTCGCCAAGCATCATGAGGGATTCAGCCTCTTCCATTCCCAGGCCAGCGACTTCACCATCGCCCAGACCCCGGCGCGCCAGGACTGGATTCGCGGCCTCGCTGACGCTTGCCATGGCCAGGGCCTACGCTTTGGCGTGTACTACTCGCAGAACCTCGACTGGCACCATCCTGGAGGCGGGGGCATCCGTTGGGATCCTGCCCAGGATGGCGATTCAGACCGCTATGTGGACGAGATCGTCATCCCCCAGGTACGAGAATTGTTGACCGGGTACGGTGAAGTCTCGGTGCTGTGGTGGGATATCCCCGGCGGCGAGGTTCCCGGCGGGATCATCGATGCCGCGCGTGCGGCTCGAATCCTGGCCGTGGTCCGCGAACTGCGGCCGAACATCGTCATGAACAATCGCCTCGGCGGTGGCTTTGCCGGGGACACCGAGACCCCCGAGCAGTTCATCCCCCCGACGGGATTCCCCGGCCGCGACTGGGAAACCTGCCAGACCCTCAACCGCACCTGGGAATACACCCATTACGACCGCGAGTGGAAAAGCCCGACAACGCTGATTCGCGAACTTATCGACACCGCCAGCAAGGGCGGGAATTATTTGCTGAACATCGGGCCCAAACCCGACGGCTCCCTACCGCGCTCAACCGTAGATACCCTGCGGGCCATGGGCGGCTGGATGCAGGTGCATGGCGAGGCCATCCACGGAACCTGCGCTTCCCCCTTCGCCACCATCCTGCCCTGGGGTCGGTGTACCCAACGCCAGCTACCGGATGGAGTCACCAGGCTCTATCTGCACCTGTTTGCGTGGCCCTTCGACAGCATCCTGCGCCTGCCGACACTCACCAACACCGTCCTCGGCGCAGCCTTGCTCAGTGAACCCGGGGCTGGGCCGCTGCCCATCCTCCGCCAGGCAGATGGCCGCCTAGAGGTCCAATTGCCCATCGCTGAACCCGACGATTACGCCACGGTGGTGATGGTTGATGTCGTTGGAAGGGTCACGTAAGATGGACGGTCGTGGGTAAATCCACGGTTGGAGATCCTTCAGCAACGACTGGAGGGAATCGCATTGCACTTGCACATCCCATACTGATCGAAGGAGGATCACCATGAACACATCCTGGAATGCTGGCTATCGGTTGCTGTTGGGCTTGCTCTTGCTTGGACTGTTGGGTAAGAGCCCGATTGCCGTTGCCAGTGAGGCTGCAGAACCAGGCTCATCCTTGCGCGTGGACGCGGTGGTCCTTGGCGATCCACAATCTGAAAAAGCCCACGGGGTGGTCGATAGCGGCGTGGTCCGGCGCGAAACCCTCGCCGTCGAAATCGGCCTGTTGCGCGAGAAATACTCGGTGGCGACGGTGAGCCAGGCCGGTTCCCAGCTGGCCCTGACGCTGCAGGTTGGACAAAACCACGCTGACACACCCATCACCTTGGAAATCCAGGAAATCCATAACCGCCGACCCCAGGTCTTTGGCTATACCGTGGAAGTCAACGGAGCTGCCG
>CAIUVD010000100.1 GCA_903902515.1 uncultured Planctomycetota bacterium
ACCACCAGCGGCTCCGGACTTCGCGGGACCCCGGACCCCGGACCCCGGACCCCGGACAAAAAATCCGTCCTCCCCACCGGCGACACCTCCAGTCTCCTGGGCATCAAAGTCGACGCCTACGTCCCCGACACCTACCTGGAGACGCCGCAGCTCAAATTCGAACTGCACAAGAACCTCGACAGCGCCAAGACCCTCACCGCCTTGCCGCCCATCGCCCGCTCGGCCCGGGACCGTTTCGGACCCCTGCCACCGCCGGTCGTCCGTCTGTTCCAGGTCCGGGCCCTGCGCATGCGCTGCAAGGCCCTGGGCATCGCCCGGATCGACGTGGCGGATCGTCAGATTCGCCTGCGCCTGTCCGGGGGTCTCCCCAAGGAACTGATGTCGGTGAATCTGCCGGACGTGGTCCATATCCAGCCCGATGGCCCGGTGCTGGTCCTGTTCCTGCGTCTGGCCCCGGACCAGGACCAAGCCCTGGCCCTGCTGTGCCGCATGCTGTCCCTCGATCTGGGGTACCTTGGGCAGGGGTTCTGAGGATGCCCAGTGCGGATTGATGCAATTCGCCCGCCGGGGTTAACATCCCCTCCGCCTATGTCTGCCGGTATACGTCCGCTCAGTGTCCGGAGTTCGTTGGTCGCCGCCGTGTGCGAAGCCGCCGTGGTCGGCGGCATGTTCGCCTGCCTGGAAGCCTGGATCGTACCCCTATTGCAGGGGCGCCTGGGGGCAGCGGCGGCCGTCATTGGTTTCCTGGCCATGCTGCCCCAATTGGCATCCATCCTCCTGGGACCGATCACCGGCCGGATGATCGCCTGGCTGGGTGGACCCCGGCGGGTGGCCATCCACCATTGCTGGGTCCAGGTAGCAGGCTTTGGGTTGCTCCAGATCCCCCTCCTGCTGGCGGCGGACGGCCATCCACCGGGCTGGGCCATGGGCTTTGCCGTCACGGTGGTGGCCCTCATGAATGGTGTCGGGGCGGTGTTGGGTGGACCGGCGTGGATGGCCTGGTTCGGCGGGTTGGTGCCCCACCGGGTGATGGGGCGTTACACCAGTCATCGCAATCGCATCTTCCACATCAGCCGCCTGAGCTTCGCCGTCCTTTTCATGGTCGTGATGGCCACGTTCCCGGTCACCGAATCCATCGTCGGCCTGCAAATCGTGCTGGCGGCCGCGATGCTCAGCCGCTTGGCCAGCACCCTCCTCCAGTTCCGTCAGATCGACCCCGTGAAGCGTCTTGGACCCAGGCCCAGTCTGTCCCGGCCCCTGATCCCCCAGGTGAGCAGATTCCAGGATTTCCTGCGCACCCTGACCAAGACCACCTTTGGCCGTTTCACCCTGGTGTGGTCGCTGTTCCATGCTGGCCTGATGGTCGCCGGGCCCTATTATGCGACCTACTTGGTGGCCACCCAGACGGACGGCGGCCTAAACCTGGGCGCCCAGGCGGTCCTGTATTCGATCCTCGTCTATACCAACACGATCACCCGCCTGCTGTGCCTGCCCTATGCCGGACGGCTGGTGGACAGCATCGGCTCGATCGCGGTCTTCAACCGGGCCATTCTGTTGATGACCTTCATCCCCGTGGGCTGGGCGGCCTCGGCTATCTTGGGCATGGCCTGGCCGATCCTGTTGACGGAGATCCTGAGTGGCTTCGCCTGGGCCCTGGCGGATGCCTCCGTGGGCCCCCTGCTATTCCGCTGCCACCCGGATGCCCAGCAACGGGCCCACCTGATTTCCTGGCACTCCACGGTCTTCAATACCTGCTGCTTGGCGGGCACCGGCCTGGGGATGCTGCTGCTGGCCTTTCCCATCCACGGCGTGAATCCCTACCTGACCCTGTTCATCGCCACCCTGGTCCTGCGGGTCCCGGCGGTCCTGCTGGCGCGACGTTTATTAGCCTCCGAAGGCCCCGATGGTACCCCGCTAGCCCTGTGGCGGATGATTCCGGGCGTCGAGGCCTCGGTGACCTTCGGCCGTTCGGTGGCCGATCGTTTCTGGCGAAGCGACGACGACTGAACACGTCCGGTTGCTGAACCAGGCTCCCAGCCCCCGGCGTTTTCGGGTTGAAGACGGAACGGATCGGCTACCGTGCCGCTTCCGCCGCCCGGAACCCCCGGGCGGTTTCGCACGTTGTCAGGAAAGTGCAGCATGCCGTCGCAGAACTCGTCCCGGAATAAAGTCATCCTTGGCCTCCAGTGGGGCGATGAGGGCAAGGGTAAGGTCATCGACCAGCTCGCCGAGACGACCGATGTCGTCGTGCGCTGCCAGGGCGGCGCCAATGCCGGTCACACGGTGGTGGTCGGCGGCAAGAAGACCGTCCTCCACCTGCTGCCGAGCGGCGTGCTGCACCCCAAGGCCACCTGCATTATCGGCAACGGCGTAGTGCTGGAGCCCAAGGCCCTGGCCGAGGAATTGGCCGAATTGGCCGCCTCGGGCTGCGACCTGCGCTCGCGCCTGCTGGTCAGCGACCGCGCCCACCTGGTGCTGCCCTGCCACAAGGCCCTCGACCGCACCTACGAAGCGGCCAAGGGCACCAGCAAGGTCGGCACCACCCTGCGCGGCATCGGCCCCACCTACATGGACAAGATGGCGCGCACCAACCTGCGAGCCGGGGACCTCCTGCAGGCGGATTTCCCCGCGCGTCTGAGGGCCCACCTGACGGCCCAGAACCACCTGGTGAAGGCCCTCGGCGGCGACCCCCTGGATGTCGAGGCCGAGATCGCCGCCCTCCAGCCCCACCTCGCGGTCCTCAAGCCCCTGGTGGCCGACACCGCCGCCTTCCTGCACCGCGCCGCCGCCCAGGGCAAGACCATGCTTTTTGAGGGCGCCCAGGGCGTGCTCCTCGACATCGACTACGGCACCTATCCCTACGTCACGTCGTCGAACACTGGCGTCGGCGGCGTCATCACCGGCTCGGGCCTGTCCCATAAAGAACTCGGGGAGGTCATCGGCGTCGTCAAGGCCTACACCACCCGCGTCGGCGGCGGACCCTTCCCCGGTGAGCTGGACCAGAACGCCGGCGGCAAGGGCGACGAAATCCGCGTGCGCGGCGGCGAATTCGGGGCCACCACCGGCCGTCCCCGCCGTTGCGGATGGCTCGACCTGGCGGCGGTGTCCTTCGCCTGCCGTCTCAACGGCGTCGACAGCATCGCCCTAACCAAACTCGACATCCTGGATGTCGAAGCCGAGATCCCGGTGTGCGTCGCCTACGAACTGGACGGCCAGCGCCTGGACAGCGTTCCTGCCAGCATCAGCGAACTCGCCCGGGTGAAGCCCGTGTACGAGGTCCTGCCCGGCTGGACCACCTCCACGGTCGGCGTCTCCCGCTGGCAGGACCTGCCGGTCAACGCCCAGAAGTACGTCGCCTTCGTCGAGAAGATCACGGGCGTACCCGTGAAGTGGATCGGCACCGGGCCCGGGCGCGAGGCGACGGTCTGCCGATGAAAGCCTGCGGCTTTCGGTCCGGGGTCCGGGGTCCGAGGTCCGGGGTCAAAGACAGGATTCGTGGGGCCGTCGGGTCCATGGGATGCGACTCCCCAGCGAGATCCAGAGTCGTGGTGCCGTGACGAACCGTGCAGGAAATCCGACCCCGCGGGACCCCGGACCCCGGACCCCGGACCCCGGACTTGATGGGACCAAACCCCTCCCCCGCCATGTCGCCATCATCATGGATGGCAACGGCCGCTGGGCGAAAGCCCGGGGATGGATCCGCTCGCGCGGCCATGAGCAGGGGGCGGAGACCGTCCGTGCCATCACCACCGAAAGCGTCACGCTGGGCATCGCCCGCCTGACCCTCTACGCCTTCTCCAGCGAGAACTGGGACCGGCCGGCAGCGGAGGTGGCCGTTCTCATGGGTCTGCTCAAGCGGTTCCTGGTGGGGGAACTGCCGACGCTGCAAAAAAATGGCGTGCGCCTGATGGCCATCGGCCGCCTCGATCGCTTACCGGCGGACGTGCGCAAAGTCCTGGATGACACCATCGCCGCCACGGCGGCGAATCCCAACACCATCCTGTCCCTGGCCCTGTCCTACGGCGGCCGCGACGAACTGGTGGATGCCGCCCGCGCCCTGGCCGCTGAGGCCGCCGCCGGCCAGCGTGACCCCGCGACCATCGACACCGCCACCTTCCAGCGGCACCTCTACGGTGGCCCTTGCCCCAAGGGCGCCGACGACGTGGATCTAGTGATCCGCACCGCCGGCGAACGACGTCTGTCGAACTTCCTGCCGTGGCAGACGACCTACGCCGAGTACGTCGCCGTCGAACCCCTGTGGCCCGAATTCACCGTCGAACACTACCACGCCGCCCTGGCCGAGTTCCAGTGCCGGCAGCGCCGGTTTGGGAAGGTATGAAGGGGCTTCGCTGTGCTTGGCGTCCGGGGTCCGGGGTCCGGGGTCCGGGGTCCCGAAACGTCGAGAGCCCCTGATGGATCCGTCCCTCCCCCCGATCCGGTCTTTGACCCCGGACCCCGGACCCCGGACCCCGGACGTTCTGGGCGCGTCCCGCGCCAACTGGCACACCCACACCTTCCGCTGTAAACACGCGACGGGTGATGTTGCCGACTATGCCCGGGCGGCGGTGGCCGCGGGCCTGACGACCCTCGGCATGTCCGACCACGCGCCCCTGCCGGGAGGAGCCTGGCCCGACTACCGCATGGGGCCGGAGGAACTCCCGGACTACGTCGCTGCCGTGCGGGCGGCCCAGGCCGAATTCCCCGGGCTGACGATCCGCCTTGGGCTGGAGTGCGACTGGTCCCCCGCCTGGGACGACTGGTACCGCCATCTGGAGGAAGAACACGGCTTCGATTACCTGATCGTCGGCTGCCATGCCACGCCGTGGCAAGGGGGCTGGATCGACAGTTTCGGCGAACTAACGGATGCGGCCCGGGTTACCGCCTACGCCGATTACTGCGTGGCGGTCATGGAATCGGGGCGGTTTGCCGCCTTGACCCATCCCGATGTGCTGGGCGTGTCCGTGGCGGAGTGGACCCCTGCCCACACCGAGGCTGCCCGCCGCATCGCCCGCGCCGCCAAGGCCACCGGCACTGCCCTCGAACTCAACGGCAATGGCCTGCGTAAGCCCCAGCTGTGGGGTCGGCCCTCCTACCCCTGGCGGCCGTTCTGGGATGCCGTGGCCGAGGAGGGCGGTGTGCGCGTCATCGTCTCCAGCGACGCCCACCGCCCGGAAGACATCGTTGCCGGCATGGCGACCTTGGAAGTCTGGCGGGCCGAACTCGGCCTTGCCCTCAACCCCGACCTCACCCGCTGACCCCAGGCCCGCCATGACCCTCGCCGACGATCGCTACGCCACCATGACCTACCGTCGCTGCGGCCGGAGCGGGCTGCGCCTGCCGGCCATCAGCCTGGGCCTGTGGCAGGGCACCGGCAGTTACGTGGACGACGCCCTGTCCCGGGACATCGTCCTCACGGCCTTCAACCACGGCATCACCCACTTCGACCTCGCCAACAACTACGGCAGCCCCGGCGGCGCCAGCGAGAGCCTGTTCGGTCGGCTGGTGAAGGAGTTGCCCCGCCACGAGGTGGTCGTGTCCACCAAGGCGGGCTACCGCATGTGGCCCGGCCCTTACGGCGACGGCGGCAGCCGGAAGTACCTCATCCAGAGCTGCGAGCAGTCCCTCCAGCGCCTCGGCCTCGACCACGTTGACATCTTTTACTCCCACCGCCCCGATGCCGAGACCCCGCTGGAGGAAACCCTCGGCGCCCTGGAATCCCTCGTCCAGCAGGGCAAAGCCCTCTACGCGGGCCTCAGCAACTACCCGGACCCGCGCTTCAGCGACAGCGTGGCCCTGATGCGCCAGCGGAACTGGGCCCCCATCACCATCCACCAACCGCGCTACAACCTCCTGGATCGCGGCCCCGAGACGACGGTGTTCCCCACCGCCTCCCGCGAGGGCGTGGGCGTGATCGCCTTCTCGCCCCTGGCCCAGGGCCTGCTGACCGGCAAGTACGTCGGCGGTATCCCCGCAGACT
>CAIUVD010000101.1 GCA_903902515.1 uncultured Planctomycetota bacterium
ATCACCCCCGCCCAGGTCGGCTACCTCAACGCCCACGGCACCAGCACGTTCTTCAACGACAAGGGCGAGACGAACATCATCAAGCAGGTGTTCGGCGACCATGCCGTCAGCAAGACCCTGGCCATCAGCTCCACCAAGGGCATGACCGGCCACACCCTGGGTGCTGCTGGCGGTATCGAGGCCATCGCCTCGTTGCTGGCCCTGAAGGACGGCGTCCTGCCGCCGACCATTAATTACACCACCCCCGACCCCGAGTGCGACCTGGATTACATTCCCAACGTCGCGCGTCAGGCCCAGGTGCAGTACGCCCTGTCGAACAACCTCGGCTTTGGCGGCCACAACGCCTCGGTCATCTTCAAAAAGTTCGAAAGCTGATATGGACCGCGCCCGCGTCGTTGAAGAAGTCGTCGAAATCCTGGCCAATAAACTGCACCAGTTGCCGCCCCCGGCCAACAAGCGCAGCGAAGCCGAGGAATTCGACTACGAATCCCAGTCCTTTGCCGAACTGACCGCCAACCACCTCGACGTGGCCGAAGTCATGATGGACCTCGAAGATGCCTTCGGCATCACCTTCGAGGACACCGTCCTGGGCGGCAAGGGCACGGAAACCGTCGGTCAGGCGATCGACCTGATCCACACCAAGGTCAACCGGCAGCGGAAGTGACCGCCGTGCCGGTCGCCGACGATCCGGCCGACCGGCGACGCCGGGCCCGCATGGTCCGCGATCATCTGGCCGGTATCGACGATCACCGGGTGCTGGCGGCCATGGCCGCGGTGCCCCGCCATGCCTTTGTCCCTGAGGATGCCCGGGCCCTCGCGTATGACGATGGGGCCCGCCCCATCGGAAACGGCCAGACCATCAGCCAACCCCGGGTCGTCGCCCTGATGCTGGCGGCCCTCGCCCTACGCCCAGGAATGCGGGTGCTAGATGTCGGGGCCGGATCGGGCTACGCCGCCGCCCTCCTGGCTCACCTGGTCGCCCCGGGATCGGTCTTGGCCCTTGAGCGGCAGGGGGATTTGGTGGCCCGCACCCGCCCCGTGCTGCAAGCCCTGGCCCCCCAGGTGGACCTCCGCCATGCGGACGGCTTGGCCATCGAGGAAGGCCCTTTTGATGCCATCCACATCGGCTGCGCCTGCACCGAGCCGCCCCGGGCCCTCATCGCCCACCTCGCCCCCGGCGGCTGCCTGATCGCCCCCGTGGGCCCCCACGACGGGGTCCAGCGTCTGCTGCTGGTGGATTCCACCGGGGAACGGTGGTTGGAGGACGTCCTGTTCGTCCCGGCGCTGCCAGGTACGGTCGGTGGGTAATCTCGCCGCCCTGTTGCGGTCAGCCCTGCCGCCCGGGGCGGAAATCGCCGATGACGCGATCTCCCGCCGGGCCTGGGCCCATGACGCCAGCCTCTACCTGCTGATCCCCCAGGTGGTGGTGTGGGCCCGGCACGAGGCCGATGTCCTGGCCACCCTGGCGGTGGCCCGCCAAACCGGCGTACCCCTGTGCCTGCGCGCCGGGGGCACCAGCCTCTCGGGCCAAGCCGTAACCGACGGCATCCTGCTGGTCGTCTCGCGGCACCTGCGGGAGATCACGGTTCTCGATGACGGGGCGGAAGTCCGCTGCGGGCCCGGGGCCGTCGGAGCCTGGGTCAACACCGCCCTGGCCCCCTATCAGCGCCGCATCGGCCCCGATCCCGCCAGCCTCCAGGCCGCAGAAATCGGCGGCATCGTCGCCAACAACGCCAGCGGCATGTGCTGTGGAGTGACGGACAACAGTTACCGCACGGTCACCGGCCTGCGCCTGGCCCTCGCCGATGGAACCGTCCTCGAAACGGGCGCGACGGATGCGGATGAGCGCCTGCGTCGGGATCGGCCCGATCTCGCCGCCGGCCTGGCCAACATCGCCCGGGACCTCGCCTTCACGCCGGGCTTGGCGGATCGGGTCCGCACCGCTTTTGCCACCAAAAACACGGTGGGCTACTCCCTCAACGCCTTCCTCGATGCCGAGGGCCCGGCGGGCATCCTGCAACGCCTGGTGGTCGGCAGCGAGGGCACCCTGGCGGTGATCCTGGCGGCGACTTTCCGCACCCTGCCCCTGCCCCGCTGCCGGGCCACGGCTTTCGTATTCTTCCCCTCCATTGACGAGGCCTGCGCCGTGGTCCCATCCCTCGGGGCCGCAGCGGCGGTGGAGTTGCTGGATGCCGTGAGTCTGCGCCGGGTGGCGGAAAAACTGCCGGACCCCCTGCCCGCCGGCGAACCCGCGGCCCTGCTGATCGAATGCCAGGCCGTGGACGAACACGCCCTGGCGACGGCCGTCGCCGCCATCACCGCCGTGATCCCGGCAACGTTTAGCCGCGATCCCCAACGCCAGGCCCAGTGGTGGGCGGTCCGCAAGGGCCTGTTCCCGTCGGTCGGCGCGGTGCGCCGGGCCGGGACGGCGGTGGTCATCGAGGACATCACCTATCCCGTGCCCCGGCTGGCGGAGGGCGTGCGCCGCCTCCGGACGCTGTTCGCGACCTATGGCTACGACGACGCGGTGGTCTTCGGCCACGCCAAGGACGGCAACCTCCATTTCACCCTGACGCCGGACCTGACCAAACCCGAAGAACAGGCCCGCTACGACGCCTTCCTCCACGCCATGGCCACGGATGTCCTGGCCCTCGGGGGCCACCTCAAGGCGGAACACGGCACGGGCCGCAACATGGCCCCCTGGGTCACGGCCCAGTGGGGCCCCGAGGCCGTGGCCCTGATGCGCCGGGTGAAGGCCCTCCTCGATCCCCAGGGCCTGCTCAATCCCGGGGTGCTCCTCAGCGACGATCCCCAGGCCCACCTGCGCCACCTCAAGCCCATGCCGCCGGTGGACAGTGCCGTCGATGCCTGCATCGAGTGCGGATTCTGCGAACCCGTGTGCCCCAGTCGGGACGCCGCCCTGTCGCCCCGCCAGCGGATCGTGCTGTGGCGGGCGGGCCTGGGGGATGCCGCCGTCCCGGCCATTGAGGACGCCTGCGCCGCCGATGGCACCTGCGCCACCGCCTGCCCCGTCGGCATCGATACCGGGGCCGCCGTCAAAGTCCGGCGCGCCCATCGCCACGGGCCCCTGGCCCACGAAATCGCCGCCCTGGTCCGCCGCCATCTGCCCGTGGCCCTGGGTGTAGCCCGGGCGGGATTGCAGGTCCTGGCGGGGTGGCGCCCACCGGGCCGCCACATCCCCCTGCCGCCACCCGCCCCGGCCCTGCCCCGGGCTTGGCCGGAAGGCACCCCGACCATCGCCTACCTCCCGACCTGCCTGACCCGAACCATGGGCCCCGATGCCGTGGCCCACGACCTGGCCCGCCTGTGCCGCGCCGCCGGCATCGGCCTGGTCGTGCCCCCCGGGGTCGCGGGCCTGTGCTGCGGCCAGCCCTTCGACAGCAAGGGGTTCCCCGCCGAGGGCGACGCCGCCCGGGCCGACCTCTTGGCAGCGCTGAAGACCCTGGGCACCACCGCCGTCGTCATCGACACCGCCCCCTGCGCGGCGGCGCTTCTCGACCTCAATCTCGACATTTACGATCCCGCCCGCTTCGCCGTCGAAGTCCTGCTCCCCCGCCTGCCGAACCTGACGGGCGACACCCTGCTCATCCATCCGACCTGTTCCGAGGAACGCCACGGTGGCCGAGCCCACCTCGCGGCCCTCCCCGGGGCCGTCATCCCACCGACCACCGGATGTTGCGGGATGGCCGGTGATCGCGGCTGGCTAGTCCCGGACCTGACCGCCGCCGCCACCGCCCGGGAAGCCGCCGCCGTCCACGACCTCCCGGGCCTGGGCACGGTGGCCAGTACCACCTGCGGCCTGGCCCTGGAGGCCGCCACGGGCCGGGAATACCGCCACCTGTTCAGCCGCCTGGCCGACCGCCTGCCAGCTCCACCTCGGTAAGCCCCCTACACCCCGGCGATGCCCCGCGTCAGGCCGGCGGCGGCCTTCTTGAGCACCGCCACCACGACCTCGCCATCCACCGTGCCGGGGCGCTGGGACAAACCGAAGGCGGCCACCGTGCGGTGGAAGCCATCGAACACCGGCACGGAATAGGTCACGGTCTCCGGATGGTTCTCGCGGTCGTTGACGGCGAACCCCTGGGATCGGACGGCCTCCAGTTCCTCCATCAACCGGGCCCGATCGGTGATGGTGCGCGGCGTCAGGGCCGGCAGGGGCAGGCGCTCCAGAAGGTCGCGCTGTTCGACCAGTGGCAGCCACGCCAGGAGGACCTTGCCGTTGGCGGCAGCATGGAGGTGGGCCGTGCGGCCCAGGAGGCCAAAGGGGTCGTCGCTCAGGCGGCCGGCCGGGCTGTCGACGGCGATGGCCAAGGACCAGTCCCCGTGGAGGACCGAAAGGATGGCATCGCAGCCCGTGGCCTGGGACGCCTGGCGCAGCACCGGCAGGGCCAAGTGGCGCAGGGGATGGCTGGACATGACGCCACTGGCCAGGCGCAAAACCTGGGGCGTGGCACGGTAGCGGCGGTCGGGGCCCTGGGCGGCGTAGCCCGCCGCCACCAGGGCCGTCAGCACCCGGTGAACCCGGCTCTTGGGCCAGCCCAGCGCCGTTGCCAGGGCCGTGACGCCCTGGGGCTCAGGATGGTCAGACAGCCATTCCAGCAGGCGCAGGCCATCATGAAGGGGACTCATGGGGCCCAGGTTCCGGGGCCAAGCCGAGAGGGAATGCTGGGATTGATGATTCAGTGCCTGGGATGGCATGACCTGGGATCGCGGCTGTCCCGGCCGCTGCGGGTTCGAGGGGGCGGGACGCCCCAGGGAGAAGTCCGGAGGGCATGAAAGTGTCTGATTGCTGATCCCATGCATACCCCCACAGCCGTATGCTACGAGTCTATTCCTGGGGTATTGAACGGCGTTTCACCCCAATTTCTTATCTCAGCGCCATTGACCCACGGGAGAAAACATCATCGTATACCCTTGTCTAATTGGTGAAGTTTTTGCGCGGTGTGGAATCCACTTCTTGGTTTGTTTTGCGAGATCTACCAAGAAATGATAGAGATAATGTCACTGCTGTCCAACTAAGGATGGCTATTTACTACTAAACGTACGTATTTTATCGCGTTAAATGCACTGATGACAGTGAATCGACTTGATTGGACAATGCCCTTTCGGGGGTAATCCGGCCCCCTGACAGGGGG
>CAIUVD010000102.1 GCA_903902515.1 uncultured Planctomycetota bacterium
GGGGAGAGGGGAGAGGGGGGAAAGACAGGATCGGTGAGGCGTCTTGGGATCGGCGGTTGACCACTCCTCTCCCCTCTCCCCTCTCCCTGCCTTCAAGAACGGTTGATGAAACGGCGGTTAGTCTTGGCCATTTCGACCAGCAGGGGCGCGGGTTCGAAGCGGGGGCCGTGGGTGTCGCGCAGGCGATTGAGGGCGTCGACGACCTCGGGCAGGCCACGGGCGTCGGCGTAGTGCAGGGGGCCGCCCTTGGACGGCGGGAAGCCCGTGCCCATCAGCATGGCGAGGTCGAGGAGTTGGGGGCGGTCGATGACGCCTTCCTCGATGCAGCGGGCGGATTCATTGACCATGGTCAGCAGGCAGCGGTCTTCGACTTCGGTGTCCGTGAGGACGTGGCTGGGGTGGGTAAGCCGCAACTTGGCGAGGGCTTGGTCGATGGCTGGATTGGGGTCGAGGCGTTTGCCTTTATGGAGGAAGAAGCCCGCCCCGGCCTTGGCGCCGAGGAGGTGCAGTTCCTCGTAGACGACGCGCAGCAGGTCGGCCACGGCATGGCGGGGGCCGTAACCGGCTTCGAGGATGCGGGCCACCTTGAAGCCGACATCGATGCCGACTTCGTCGGTGAGGGTGAAGGGGCCCATGGGCATGCCGAAACGGGTGATGACGGCGTCGATGCCCGCGACGTCCCCGCCATCCTCCAGGCAGCGGGCTGCCTCGTTCATGTACGGGAGGAGGATGCGGTTGACCAGGAACCCCGGGCAGTCGCGGACCACGACCACGGTCTTGCCTAACTTCTGGGCCAGGGACACGACCCGGCCGATGGCTTCCGGCGAAGACTTGGCGCCGCTGATGACCTCCACCAGGGGCATGCGGTTGACGGGGTTGAAGAAGTGCATGCCGACCAGGCGGGAGGGATCCTGGAGGCCCTCGGCCATGGCGGTGATCGACAGGCTGCTGGTGTTGGAGGCGAGGATGGTTCCGGGGCGGAGGTGTTTCTCGGCTTCGGCCAGGACTTTCCGTTTGATGTTGAGGTCCTCGACCACCGCCTCGATGACCACATCCGTGCGATCGAAGCCCGACCAATCGAGGGTCCCGCCGATGCGGTGCATGCGGAGGTTGGCCTCCCCGGGCTGGCACTTCTTCATTTTTACCAGGGCGTGGTTGTAGCTGTTGGCGGTGGCCAGGCCCTTGGCTACGGCGTCCCAGGTCAGGTCCTTGAGGCGCACCGGCAGGCCCGCGGCGCTGACGGCCCAGGCGATGCCGCCGCCCATGACTCCGGCCCCCAGGACGCCGACGGACTGGGCTTCGTGGTCGGGTTTGGCCGCGACTTTCTTGACCTCTTCACTGGCGAAAAAGGCATCGATGAGGGCCTTGCAGGTCGGAGTTGGGGCGAGGCGGGCGAAGGTCCGGGCCTCGTAGGCCAGACCCCGCTCGCGGGAGGCGTTGGCGGTGCGGGCCAGGACATCCAGGGCCGCCAGGGGCGCGGGCATCAGGCCCCGGGTTTTGCGGCGGATTTCCTTGCGGGCGGCCGACAGCACCACGTTGCGGAAGGGTGCGGCACCCATCAGGCGCTCGCTGAAGGGCCGTTCCCGTTTGGCGACTAAAGCGGCCGCCTGGACGGGATCGAGAACCTGGTCCATGATGCGCGGCAGGTCGTCGGTCAGGAAGGCCTGGGCGACATAGACATCCGCCAAGCCCATTTGCAGGGCTTTTCTGCCGTTCACGGGCCGACCGCTGGCGATCAGGTCGAGGGCCCCGCGCAGGCCGATCAGGCGCGGCAGGCGCTGGGTGCCGCCCCAGCCGGGGATGATGCCGAGAGAGACTTCCGGCAGGCCGAGTTTGACCTTGTCGCCATCCGTCACGACGCGCCAGGTGCAGGCCAAGGCGCATTCCAAGCCGCCGCCGAGGCAAGCACCGTCAATCACCGCCATGGTTGGGAAGGGCAGGTCGGCCAGTCGGTTGAAGACGCGTTGGCCTTCCTTGGCTTTGGCCTCGGCTTCCGGCTCTTTGGCGATCCGGGCCAGCATCGTGATGTCGGCCCCGGCGATGAAGACGCCGGGCTTGGCACTGGTCAGGACCAGCAGCCGGACATCGGTCCGTTTCTCCAGTTCCGCCAGGTGGCGGTCGAGGTCGTTCATGGCCTCGAAGGAGAATTTGTTCACCTTCTCGCCAGGCAGGTCGAAGACCAGGCGGGCGATGCCGTTGGTGGTCGTCAGGGTGAAGGCGTTCATGGGGATCTCCTTTGGAGATGTCCGGGGTCCGGGGTCCGGGGTCCGGGGTCAAAGACA
>CAIUVD010000103.1 GCA_903902515.1 uncultured Planctomycetota bacterium
AAGGCCCCGAACAGGTTGCCACGATCCGTCAGGGCCACGGCGTCCATGCCCTTTTTCTTCACCGACCCCAGCAGCTTCTTCACCGTGATGGTGGACTGCAGGAGGGTGAAATGGCTGCGGACGTGCAGATGGACGAAGTCGCTCACAGGAAGCAGCCTAACACCGCCCGGCGAGGGGCTATCGAGGCCTTACATTACCCCCGCACGATCTTGGCCGTGGGCTTATCCGCCAGCTTCTGGCCCCGGGCGCCGACGGTGCCGACTTCCTCGATGGTGGCGAGGTCGACCTTGACCTCCGTGACGCGCTGACGCTCGGCGGGGACGAACTGGCAGGTGATCATGCCCTTGGGGTCGGTGGTGAAGATCTCGATCTTGCCGCCGTCCTTGATGAGTTCGTAGGTCTTGCCCTTGATGAAGGACTTGATGGTGACCTTTTTGCCCCAGGGGATCTTTTCCTTGTCGCGATAAATCATCACGAAGGCGAAGCCCTTCTCCTCATTGAACAGGCCGAGGTGAAGGATCTTGCCCTCCAGCACGGTTTTCTCGGGCGGCGACATGATCTGGTAGGTGCCATCCTGGAAGAGGGCCAGGATTTTGTCGTATTCGCTGGCCTTGAGTTCCCGGTCGCCGCCCTTGACGGCGGTGCCGAAGAATCCCGTGGCGATGTCGTAGCGCAGGGTCAGGTTGGCGGTGGCGACGGACTTTTTGTCGACTTCCTCAAAACGGCCGGCCTTGGTGCGGCGGGGGTAGTGCTTCTCGTACTTGGCGAGGATACCCTGGATCCAGGCGATGGTGGTGCCCGTGAGGTCCGTCAGTTTGCGTTTGGCCGTGTCGATGGCCGACAGCACCTCGGCGATGTCCCGGCGGTTCTTAGCGATGTCGTAGGCGCTGATGCGCTTGATGCGGATCTCCAGCAGGCGTTCGACATCGGCATCGACCATCGGTCGGACAAAACGCTTTTCGTAGGGCCTCATGCCGTCGAACACGGCCTTGGCCACGCCGTCCTCGGTGGTCACTTCTTCGATGCGTTTGTAGACGCGGTTCTCGATGAAGATCTGTTCGAGGGTGAGGTGATGCTGCTTGTCCGTGAGCTGGGCCAGTTCGTGCTCCAACTCCGCCTTGATGATGCCCGTCAGGCGACCGACGTGGTCCTTGAGGATGTCCGACACCGTCAATTCGGCGGGCTTCTTGTCCCGGATGACGGTGATATTGCTGCTGATGGACACCTGGCAGTCGGTGTAGGCGTAGAGCTGCTGAACCACATCGGCGGCGTAGGTGCCCCGGGGTAGTTCGAGGTGAATTTCGACTTCAGAGCCCGTGCGGTCGCTGATTTCGCTGATCTTGACCTTCCCCTTCTGGACCGCGACTTCGATGGATTCCATCAGGGAATCCGTGGTCGTGCCGAAGGGAATTTCGCGGATAATCAGGCGTTTGTCCCCGTCCTCTTCGATCTTGGCCCGCAGGCGGATCTTACCCCGGCCGTCATCGTATTCCCCGGCGTCCATCAGGCCGCCCTGGGGGAAGTCCGGCAGGCAGCGGACCTCCGCGTTGGGGTTGCGGAGGAGTTCGATTTCCGCCTTCAGCAATTCCGCAAAATTGTGGGACAGGATGGTGGTGGCCATGCCGACGGCGATGCCCTCGGTGCCCAGCATCAGGCCCACGGGCACCTTGGCCGGCAGGGCCACGGGCTCGTCACTGCGGCCGTCGTAGCTGGGGATGACAGCGGTCAGGGCCTTGTTGAACAGCGTATCCTTGGCCAGGGCCGTCAGACGGCACTCAATGTAACGCGGCGCGGCGGCATTATCGCCCGTCAGGAGATTGCCGAAATTCCCCTGTTTCTCAATAAAGTAGCCAAGGTTTTCATTGCCCCGGGCCACCCCCTTATTGGCCAACACCACCAGGGCGTCGCCGATGGAGGCGTCGCCATGGGGGTGCAACTTCATGGTTTCGCCGATAACGTTGGCGACCTTGATGAAACGGCCGTCATCCATGTTGGCGAGGGTCGCCAGAATGCGGCGCTGGACCGGCTTGCAGCCGTCGCGGATCTCGGGGATCGCGCGGTCCACCACCACATAGGAGGCGTACTCCAGGAAGTTTTGGCGCATCAACGGTTCGATGGAGGTCATGGCAACAAGTCCGAAGGCACAGGGATCAGGCGAAGGGGGACGAGCAATGCAGGCTGCGGATCGGCCGGGCCCGGGCGAGATCTTCGCTCGCCAAGACCGTGCAGTTGGCGGCCAGGGCCGCGGAAACCATCAGGGCGTCCCAATAGGACAACTGATGGGACGCCACCAAGTCGAGGGCGTCCTCAATCTGCGGCGGACGGATGACCACCACCTCGGCCCAGCCGTAGAGCGCCAAAAGCGCCTTCACCTGGGCCGGCGGGAACAGGAGTTTCCGCAGGAGGATCGAGGACAATTCGTTGAGCACCTGGGTGGAGAGAACCCCATCCCCCCGCTCCCGCAGGTTGGCCAGGTAGGCCCGGGCCTGGGCTTGCTTGGTGGGTTCCCGGGCGTCGTGGGCGTAGAACAGCAGATTGGTGTCGAGGAACGTCCGACCCCGAGGAGCTTCCTCGCGAGCCGCCTCATAGCGTTGGGGTATCTCGCCCACGCGATTCGCTGCGGGGGGTGGATCGCGCTCGTAAATGTCCTCCCGGTTCCAGGCCCAAGGGGGCGCTGCGGTGGGAACCACACTGAGGCGGGCCACTTCGGCAATCCATTCGTCGGCGCTCAAATCACAGCCGGCAACCTGGACTCGACGTTGTAAACTCTCGCGAATCAACTGATTGAGGGTAGTTCCCTGACGCTGGGCGTAGGCCCGGGCGCGCTCCAGCAAGTCATCGGGGAAGGCCAGCGTGACATTGCTCATGGGATCACCTCTGTCCGCAGGATATGTGTACACATTTTATGTGCAACCGAAAGGTGACGAAGGATATGGCCCCCCTCACGATTCCGGACCATGCTCCCACCCGGTCGGCTCATGCCAGGTCGGCAATGAGGTTGGAAACGATGAAGTCTTTGCGAATCGGGGTGTTCTTGCCCATGTAGAACTCCAAGGCCTTGTGGACCTCGGCCATGGAGTCGACTTCGACCTGAAGCAGGCGGATGTCCTTGCCGATGAACTGGCCGAACTCCTTGGGGCTGATTTCACCCAGACCCTTGAAGCGGGTGACTTCAGCGCCCTTGATGGCCGCAATCGCCGCATCCCGCTCGTCCTCCGAGTAGCAGTAACGGGTGGTGGCTTTGTTCCGCACGCGAAACAGCGGGGTCTCCAGGATGAAGACGTGGCCACCGGTGACCAAGGCTTCGAAATAGCGCAGGAAAAAGGTCAGCAGCAGATTGCGGATGTGCATGCCGTCGACGTCAGCGTCGGTGGCGATGATGACCTTGTTGTAGCGCAGGCCGCTGATGCCGTTCTCGATACCGAGCAACGACATGATGTTGTACAGCTCCTCGTTCTTATACACGGTCGCCTTATCGAGACCGTGGCAGTTGAGGGGCTTGCCCTTGATCTTGAAGATCGCCTGGGTGTCGACATCGCGGCACTGGGTCAGGCTGCCGCCGGCCGAGTCACCTTCGGTGATGAACACCGAGGATTCGAAGCGGCGGCGTTCTTTTTCGTCCACCAGATGGACCTTGCAGTCCGTGAGTTTGGGGATGCGCAGGGCAACGCTCTTGGCGCGGTCCCGGGCCTCCTTCTTGATCTTGGAGAGTTCTGTCCGCAGGCGCTCGTTCTGCTGGATCTTCTCGATCAGCTTTTTGGCCACCTCGGTATTGGTGTGCAGCCAGCGTTCGACGGCTTCCTTGACCTGGGGCACGACCCAGGACCGGATTTCCGTGCCCAGCTTGTTCTTGGTCTGGCTTTCAAACAGCGGGTCCTGGACCTTGACGGCCACGGCCCCGAGGAAGCCCTCGCGCACGTCCTCACCGGCAAAAGATTTTTTGGCGTACTCGTTGATGCCCTTGAGGACCCCTTCGCGGAAGGCCTGCTGGTGGGTGCCACCGTCGTTGGTGTACTGGCCGTTGACGAACGAGTAGTACTGCTCGCCGTAGGTGCCCGTGTGGGTGAAGGCGAACTCGAGTTTGCCGTCCTTTTCCCGGTGGTGGAAGACGGGATACTGGCTGGGCTCCTCGCCCAGTTCATGGGCCAGCAGGTCCCCCAGGCCGTTCTTGGCGCTGAAGACCTGTTCCTGCTGGGAATCCGAGGACCAATAGGTGATGGTCAGGCCGGTGTTGAGGTAGCAGTAGTACTGTAACCGCTTGGCGATGAACTCGTCCTTCCAGGTGTAGGACTTGAAAATCTCGGGGTCCGGCGTGAAGCGGACGTAGGTGCCCGTGGGGGCCTTGGCGTCCTTGCCATCCTCTTCCCGCTCAATCTTGCCCTGGGCGAAGGTCGCGCGCTTAAACAGGCCTTCGCGGTGGCTGATGACCTCAAAGTTGGCCGATAGGGCGTTCACGGCCTTGGTACCGACGCCGTTCAGGCCGACGGAAAACTGGAAGACGTCGTCGTTGTACTTGCCGCCGGTATTGATCTTGCTGACGCAATCCACGACCTTGCCCAGGGGAATGCCCCGGCCGTAGTCGCGGATGCTGACGGTATTCCCCTCGCGGCGGATCTCGATCCGCTTGCCCTGGCCCATGATGAATTCGTCGATGCCGTTATCGACGACCTCTTTCAGGAGGACGTAGACGCCATCGTTGGGGTTGGTGCCATCGCCCAGACGGCCGATGTACATGCCCGTACGCAGGCGGATGTGCTGGAGGGGATCCAGCGACGTGATGGCATCTTCGGTGTACTCAATCTTCTGCTTGGCCATGGAATTGCTCGGGTCCGTAAGGACGCACAACGGTGGTGCGTCGACCCGGTGGTCAAGACACCAAGCGGTCGAACCACCGGCGGGCCTGTTCCCGGGTGTGGTGAAGGCGCAGGTCGAAGTCAGCCACCGAGGTAAAATGACAACGGCGGGCGATGCGCAGGCGACCGTCCGGGTCGGTGGGGAGGCTGGAGACCGCCTTGCCAACCCACAGCCGCATACGGCTTTCCACAAATCGGAGGAAAGCCAGACCATCCGTCAACTCGGTCACGGCTTCCGCTGGGATCCGCCCCCGCTGGCCCAGGGCCTTGAGGCAGGCTTCGGTACTGGCAACCCGGGGAATCTCCGCCGAGGCCAAGCCAAGGCAGCGGAACTGAACGATGAATTCATGGTCCACATAGCCACCCCAGCCCCGTTTGAGGTGATCCCGGCCAGCGACCGAGGCCTCCAGGCGGGCCCGCATCTGCCGGACCTGAGCCACCGCATCGCCCGGCAACGGCTGACCGAGGGCCGCCGCACGGATGTCGCGGGCCACGGATTCCCCCAACTGGGGATCGCCGGCCAGATGGGCGATCCGGAGGTTGGCCATGCGCTCCCACAGGTCCTTGGGATCGCTCCAATAGCGTTCGATGGCGGTGGTCGTCACCACTAGTTCGCCGCCGTCACCCCAGGGCCGCAGACGGGCATCCAAATCCCACAGGCGGTGCTCCTGGGCCAGGCGCATCAAATCCTGGGCCACCCGGGTCCAGAATTCCTGGCCATCCTTATCCACGATGGGGCAGCGCCCCCCCGGATCACAAACAAAGATCACATCCATATCGCTGGCGTAGGTCGGCTCCCGACCCCCGAGTTTCCCTAGGCCCAGAATCGCCATGCGCACGGGCCTTCCGGCCTCATCCATGGGGAATCCCCAGGCGTGGCCGCGCTCCACCGCCAGGCGGGACAGCAGGACATCCAGGGTCGCTTCCGCCAGGGCCGTCAGGCGCTCGGGCACCACCTCGGGAGCACCATCAAGGTCCCGGAGGGCGATCAGGGACTCTTCGCGGGCAATGAAATGGGCCAGGGGTTCCGCAGGATTGGCCAGGCCCTGGACCAGGGCCCGGGCCTCGGTCCGGAGTTGCAACGGCTTGGCCTCGGTGCGGGCGACGGCGTCGATGACCTCGTCGGGAAGGCCGGGAAATTGGGCGAAACGTTCCGCCAAGTAATGCGACCAGCCGGCGAAATCCGTGAACAGGCGCAGGGCCTCCGGACGTTCCCCCAGGATCTCGAAGAAGGTCGCCCGGCCACCCACGGCGCCAATGATCCGCACCAGATTCGCGAGGGTTTCATCGGGTTCGGGAGTTTCACCGATGAGATGCAGCAGCAGCGGCAGCAGACGGACCAGGGCCCGCTCGGTGCGCAGGCGCGAGAGGATGAAAAAGGGCTCCTCCGCCAACTGCTTCAGGTGCAAAGCGGCACGTTCCGGATCCCGAAAACCATGGGGACTAAGAACGGTGACGGCGTGTTCCGGAGCGGCCTCCCCGGCCACTAGCAGGGCGAGAAGGGCGTCTTGATCCCGGGTACCCTCGAGAAAATGCCGCGCCACCACCGCCCGGACCTCGGAGCGGACCCGGGTGAGCCGAGCCTGCAGGGCTTGCCCATCCCGTAGATCCAATCGGCGAGCAAGGAGATCCCGTTCCCTGGCGTCCGTCGGCATCTCGTGCTCCTGCCGGTCGTCCCACATCTGAAGACGGTGTTCTAGGGTCCGCAGGAACACGAGGTGATCCGCTAAACGACGTACATCCGCCCGGGGGAGCAGGCCGTGATCCGCCAGCAGGGCGAGGGTCGGCAGGGTGTCACGACGGCGGAGGTCGTGCATCCGGCCGCCGTAGGCGAGCTGGAAGAACTGAACCAGGAACTCGATGTCGCGGATGCCGCCCGCGCCGGTTTTGACGTTGGCATCCTGGGCCCGCTCCTCGATGCGGCGGCGCATCGAGCGGGATTCCTCAAGATCCTCCCAGGCCGGATCCGACGGATAGATCCACGGGGCCAACTCTGCCACCAAACGGTCCCCCAGCACACGACTGCCGGCGATTGGGCGCGCCTTGAGCATGGCCTGCCGCTCCCAGGGCCGCCCGACGGTGTAGTAGTAGTCCACCGTTTCCCGCCAGGAGAGTGCCAATTCGCCCCGGTCACCCTCGGGCCGCAGCCGCATGTCGACCCGGTACATCCGGCCATGATCGCCCGGGGTATCGAGGATCCGGATGACCTCGCTGCCCAGGCGTTTAGCCCATTCATGGACCTCCAACCCTCCGACTTCGCGGACCTCGGGGGGCGCTTCATACAGAAAAATCAGGTCGATATCGCTGGAGTAATTTAGCTCTCGACCGCCGAGTTTCCCCATCCCCAGGACCGTGAAACCCGGGGCCTGGGGATGCTCGGGGGGCCACAAGAGGCCCCGGGTCGCCAACTTTTCGACGGCGAGATCGACGGCGGCCTGGGCCAGGGTGTCGGTGATGTCCGATAGCTCTGAGACGATGGCCGGAAAGGTCAGCGTACCTGCCAAATCCCCAAGGATCACCCGCAGGAAGTGGTGATGTTTGAAGCGGGCCAAGTGGCTGATGCGGGACTCGCGGCCGGCGATCACGGCCAATTCGGCCTCCAGGGTCTTGGCCAGCAGACGACGACCCCAGACCTGGCGATAATGCCGCTCTTGAAGAATCTGCCAAAAGCCCCCCGGCCAGCGCACGGCGGTATCGAACCCGTAGCGGGAATAGCCCCCCAGCCGCAGCAGCAGGTCCAAGGCCATGGGATCGGCCCGCAACTGCCGCGTCACCAAACCTTGGCTGGCGTGGGCCTCAACAAACGATTGCAGGTCCGGTCCCCAACGGGCGGGATCCGGCAGGGAGGCCGCCAGGGACTCCGCCTCCACCAACACGGCGGCGGCGTCCTCACCACAGGCATCGAGCCATCGACGGGTCCAGGTCATGGGTGGATGGTCGCCGGGGTTGCCGGGGCACGCAAGACCGGGACCATGGAACCATGTTCACCGGTATCATCGAGCACATCGGCTCCCTCCAGGAAATCCGCCACGACGAACGGGAGAGCCTCCTGGTGACGGATCTGGGGCCCCTGGTCGACGGGACCCGCCTGGGGGACAGTATCGCCCACAACGGCATCTGCCTGACGGTCATTAAGCTGGAGGGACACCGGGCGTGGTTCGATGCCGGGGCGGAAACCCGGCGGAAGACCACCCTCGGCTCGTGGCGTAGCGGCCAGCGCGTCAATTTGGAACGGGCCCTGGCCGTTGGCCAGCGACTTGGGGGCCATCTGGTCGCCGGTCACGTCGATGGCGTCGGCCGCCTCCTCGAACGACGACCAGAAGGCGCCAGCGAGCGGCTGACCTTCCTGGCTCCCGAGAGCGTCATCACCGTGGAAAAGGGCTCCGTCACCATTGACGGCATCAGCCTCACGACTTGGGACTGCCGGGGCTCCCGCTTCAGCGTGTCCGTGGTCCCCCACACCCTGGGACACACCACCCTGGGCGACCTACGGCCGGGAACGCCGGTGAATCTCGAACAAGACATTATTGGCCGGTGGGTGGAGGCGATGATCGCCAAGGGCGATCATCCCTCGTCCGGGGTCCGGGGTCCGGGGTCCGGGGTCCCGTAGTCCTTACGCCGTCCGCTCAGTCCGAGGCTGGCCACGGCCCCGTAGTCCGGTACCTAAGCTTTGATCCCGGACCCCGGACCCCGGATATTCAACCGTCAAACCGGCATCAACCACGACCCGTAAGCCGGATTCCGGCCATAGACCGCATCTTCGTAGGCCTGCTGGATACGCGTGGTGAGGGCACCCCGGGCACCGGTGCCCACCACCCGGCGATCCACGGTTTTGACCCAACTGACCTGGCAGCCGGTGCCAACCAGGAAGATTTCGTCCGCAAGGTACAATTCCGTGCGGGCGATGGCCCGTTCGACCGTCGGGATCCCGAGGTCCTTGGCCAGGGACAGGATCGCCTTGCGGGTGATGCCTTCGAGGATGTCGGCCGTGCGGTCCGGGGTGTGCAGGGTTCCCTCACGAATGATGAAGATGTTCTCGGCCGAACCCTCGCACACCTGGTCGCGGCTATTCAGGAAAATCGCCTCGTCGTAGCCATTCATCACCGCCTCGGACTTGGCCAGGGCGCTGTTGAGGTAGCCGCCGGTAGCCTTGGTGCGGGCTGGGATGGTGTTGTCGGGGATGCGCATCCACGAAGAGACGCAGACCTCCAACCCCTTGCTGGTGTCGAGGTAGTCGCCCAGGAGCTGGGCGTAGCACATGAAGCCATCCGGAACATTCAGGAGCACCGGCCCCAGGCTGGTGCCCGACTTATAGACCACCGGCCGCAGGTAGACGTTGGCCTTGAAGGCATTGCGGGCCACCACTTCACGGGCGATGGCGACCATCTCGTCGACGGACGGCGGCTTCATCAGCAGCATCCCGGCATTGCGGTGCAGGCGTTCGAAATGCTCCCGCAGAAACAGCAGATTCACCCGCGTGCCGTCAAAGTAGCCCCGGATGCCCTCAAAGCAGCCGGTGCCGTACTGCAGGGCATGGGTATTCACGGGCACCACGCACTCCGGCAGGGGCTTCCAGGCGCCATTGAGATAGGCGAGGGAGGAATTGACGGGGGCGGCGGTGGACATCGGAAGTTTCTCCAGCGGGCGGGGAGGCTATGAGCCGTGCCCCGGACCGGAAGCCCACAGGTCTGGACACCGCCCAACCGGCCTCGTCATTGACCGCCGGTGGTCGGTCGCTACAAACCCCACCCCTTCGTGAGGATTCCCATGGGACTGGTCAATACGCAGTACGCCGAAGCCATCGCCAAAGTCGGCGGCTACTACAATTTCGTGACCATCATCAATCGCCGGATGAAGGAGCTGAACAACGGTGAACCGCCGATGGTCCTCCCCACCGTCATCGGTGCTCACGGCAACTACGACAAGATCGACTTGATCGTCGCCGAGATCGAAGCCGGCTTCCTGAAGATCAAGGGTCACGGCGCGGCTTGACCCGCCCGTGGACTTTACTAACCTTTCGCCCCTCCCTATTTGAGCATCACCATGCACCAGACCACCTTCGCCAACAATGAAACCGTCACCCGCGCGTGGCACATCACCAGCGCCAAGGGCGAAGTCCTGGGTGACGTGGCCGTCCGCGTCGTGACCGCCCTGATGGGCAAGCAGAAGGCCGACTGGACCGCCCACACCGACTGCGGCGACTTCGTGGTCGTGACGGACGTCGAGTCCCTGGTCTGGACCCGCAATAAGGGCGAAAAGAAGATCTATAAGTTCCACTCCGGCTACATGGGAGGCCTGACCGAGATCAACCTCGCCACCCTGCACGCCAAGAAGCCCGAGCAGGTCCTGGAACTGGCCGTCAAGCGCATGCTGCCCAAGAGCCAGCAGGGCCGCGACCAGCTGAAGCGCCTCAAGGTCTACCAGGGCGGCGAACACCCCCACAAGGCCCAAGAGCCCAAGGCCCTGGCCTGAACCGACCGCCGTTAAGGCAACGGAAACAACCCCGGCTTCCGCCGGGGTTGTTTCATTTCCGGGGTCCATCCAACAGGATGGTCACCGGCCCGTCATTAACGAGAGCCACCTGCATATCGGCCCGGAAGCGCCCCCGGGCCACGGGCCGCTGCAGAAGCGCCTCCAAACCGACCGCCACCGCCTCCACCAGGGGCTCGGCCACTTCCGGAGACGCCGCCCCGGTGAAAGCAGGCCGATTGCCTGACGCGGTATCCGCCAGCAGGGTGAACTGACTCACCACCAGGACGTCACCCCGCACGTCGACCACCGACCGGTGCATGCGTCCCTCGTGGTCTGGAAAAATCCGCAGACGGGCCACCTTACCCGCCAACCAGGCCGCCGCCGCCGGATCATCAGCAGGCCCCACCCCCACGAACACCAATAAGCCCGCCCCGATGGTTCCGACCGCCTCGCCGCCCACCGTCACCGAGGCCGAGGTCACCCGCTGCACAACCGCACGCATGAAGCATCTCCTGAAAAACAAAGAACCCCGGCTTTCGCCGAGGTTCTTTTGGTGGAGGTAAGGAGATTCGAACTCCTGACCTTTTGAATGCCATTCAAACAATCCGGCATTTACTGCGGATTGCTGTAGATTGATCTTGATTGATTTAACAACCACATACAACGATTCATGGAAATATGGTGTAGGGCGCATGTTGCTAGTTCTCGACCAATTCCCCTACACAGGCCCTACACGCAGCCAAAGTGCGGATGTTCTCTTCATGTGCGAGTGAACAGATATGCCAAAACCGACCCGCTTTAACTTCACGGATGACCGGCTCCGCAAGGAGTCCACCAAGGCCCTGCCCGAGGCCGGGTATCGGCATGTTTATGACACCAAGTGCCACGACCTCTGCTGCCGAGTCCGTAAGGATAGCCGTGTCTTCTACTTTTCGAAGTGGGTCAAGACCAGACAGCGGATGATTCACATTGGCCCCCACACGGGCGAGGCTGGCGGGGTCACCATTGAGGAGGCCCGAGCCACCGCCGGGAGGCTGGCCGAGGAGATACGCCAGGACAAGACCCCCTGGGCCGACAAGGTTGAGGCAGCAACGAAAGCAGGAATCACCATGTCGGACCTGTGGGCTTCCTACCTACAGGATCACGCCCTGGCCAGCAAGCGCGTGTCCAGCGTGAAGATGGACATGTGGTTGTGGGCGCGCTGCTTGGCCCCGGCATTCAAGTGCCACTACAAGGCAACCTGCCCCACCCATGGGCCACAAGATGCGGTGTGGGCCGCCAAAGGTGCCAGCCTCAACCCCAAAATGGACAAGGGTGGCAAAATCATTGCCGGGGTACGGTACGAGCCGCACGCCACCTGCCCGATCTGCGGCAGCCCTGGGGCAGAATCCTGGACCGGAGGCACCCCCGCCAATGAGATTACCGAAGATGCCTGCAAGGCCCTTCATGCGAAGATTACCGAGGAGCGAGGGGCAACCCTCGCTAACCGTGCCCTTGTGCTGCTGGCGACCATTTTCAGCAAGGTGAAGGGCCACGGGAACCCGGCAGCAACCTGCAAGGATTACCGACACGAGGAGGAGGGCCGGGCCGAGTTTTTGAAGGCCCACGAGATTGCCCTTTTCTGGGAATCCCTGGAGGAGGAAGCCGACCCCTGGCGTTTGTTCTTCACGTTGGCGATCTGCACCGGAGTCCGAAAGGGGAATATCCTGTCGATGCCCTGGCCCACGACAGACAACCGGGAATTGGACCTCATCAACGGCAGGTGGACCATTCCACGACACCGAGCCAAGGGCGGCAAAACCCTATCCGTGGCCTTGGATGACGCCCTGGTGCAGGCCCTTCAACAATGGCGGACGCTGTGCCCATCGGCCCTATGGGTATTTCCAAACGCCACCGACCCCAAACGTCACGCCGTGGAACCGGCCCGAGCCTGGGACCGCATCCTCTGGCGCATGGAGGCCCGCCGCTTGGTGCGAGTCCTGGGAACGCTGGACGGATGGGAACCCCAGACCCTGGCCAATGAGGAAGCCGCTCTGCCCGTGCTTGCGGATCAGTTCTGGCGGGAAGCACTAGGCCGCCGTGAGTCCGCCAACGACCACCCCCTCCTGCGCGTTGTGGAACACCTGCGGGAGCGAGTCACCGCATCAGGTGGCAACCCGGCTGAGGGAAGCGTGCTGGCCTATCGGTTCCACGATATACGCCGCACGGTGGGCACCCATATGGCGATGACAGGCTCCACCGAGGCCGAAATCGGCGCACAGATAGGCCACGCCCCAGGATCCAAGGCAACGCGAAAATACATCACCATGGGCATCGACCACAAGGCCACCATTGCCCGTAAAACCTCGCACATGATGCGCGCCCTGGGCAAGCCCGCCGACACCACCCCGCGCCTTCCTGCCCCTGCCGAGGCCACATGAAAAATCCCACCAAGGCCACCGGCAAGGCCGGGCCGGTCGGGCACAAGCCCGCACTGCCGTGGCCTGCGGCGACTGATCCGGCCACTGTCCGGGTGGAGGTTCCATCAGTCCTCAACCGCGCGCCTGATGCCCGAGAATTAGCCGAGGCTCTGCGGCGCATCGCACGCCTGGAGGTCACCGCGGCGGACGCTTCCATCCGTGCATCAAATATCGGGGAACTGATCACCGTTTTGGATTAGCCCGGAAGCACTCCCCTGGCACTGAGCATGCGCCGGATGCCGCCGCCGTGGCCTTGGAAGCCTGCATCGCCTGCCTGTCAGACGGTGACATTGCCGGGGCCATGGATGCCATCATCGGCTTTCGCTTTCCCTACTTCAGCGATCCGACCAAGGAGGAGATCGGCCGCGAGATAGCGCACCTACGACACTACCGCGAGTATGCGGACCTGGATGCCCCCACCGACAAGGAATTGCACGCCGCCTGCGCTGATGTCTCTAGACGGCGTGACCTGGGCACCCTAGATGTGATGGATGCGCGGGATAAGGGGGAGGAGGTGGTCCAGGCCCGGCGCAAAGCAGAGACGAAATACAATCTGCCGCTTGGGTCCCTGGATGATGTCTGCAAAAAGCCGAGGAAAAAGAATAAAGCCGCAAAGGAGGACAAGAGGATCTGATCCCCGTGTACAGAGCGAATTGAAGTGGCGGTATTGGTTATGGTCATCGACTGGAATCCACCAGCGGTGATGGACCCCTAGAAAGGCCCGCCATGACCCCCACCCCCTCCACCACAAAACCCCGCCGCATCGCCCGGCGACCGGCCGCCGCCGATTATGTGAATCTAAGCCCTGCGACATTGGCGGCCGAGGTCTGCCGCCCGCGCCTTGGCATTCCAATGATCAAGGCCGGTCGGGCCTGCCTGTACGATCTGGATGCCCTAGATGCGTGGTTGGATGCACGCCGGGTCGAGGTCTAACCATGGACCGCCTGACCACCAATGCAGAAGCCCCGGGCTTGTTCCCCGAGGCTTCCAACCCGACCACCGGGCATGGTCTGGATCATCCCCAAAACACGGCAAATGCAACGATCTGGGACTGGCTGGCACCTTCTCCACCATGCGCGCCTGCATCGACTGCTGAGGGCGAAAGGGGCCGGATCGCTGAGTTCATGCGCCAATATGCCAAGGATCACCCCGGCGCGACCTTCTGCATGTATGAGGCCCTTCGATATGCTGGGGGCTATTCGCTGCCCCTTGGGCTGAGCAATAACGCCGTGTTTGGCCCTGGGGTGGCCCTGGCCCGTCACAACAAGTGGATTCACAGGGTCGGGGACCGGACCGGCGCGGAACCCCGGACCCATGGCGGGCTCCTGCGCCTATGGCGCGGGTGGATGCCATGAGGACGCTCAAGGCGGCCCCGGGGTGGATGCAGGATAGGTGGGACGAGGTGCAGGAGGCCATCTCCAATCAGGGCCCCCCGCAACATGTCCGGACGGTAACCATAGAACGGCTGGAGGTGCGGCGCGGGGCTACCCCAGAGAAAGCCGTTTATCGGCTGAAATGCAGAAGCATCCGAGGTTACCATGTTCGGCTAACCCTTCCGGTGCAGCGCTCAGGTGGGGGGCAAGACAAGCGCGTGGAGTGGTTGGCGGCACAATTAGCAGAAGCCGGAATCATCCGGCCTATCTGGTTCTTAACTGGTTCACCTACAGGCCTTCCTCTAGTCGAGGTGCATTTGTTCAGTGAACCGCGAATGGTTAACGGCCTTAAAGTCGAGTGGCGACTGCGCCCGTGTGCCGATCACTAGAGCCCAGAGGAGGGTCCGACCGCCCCAGGTGCCTACGGCCTGGGGAGTCCAGGGCAGAAAATGCACAGTGCCAGGAGGGGCGCGGACAGGCAAAAGCGTTTATGGCCTTGAGGCCGTGAGGGGGGGGGGGGGGGGTAAGGTGGGGGGGGTCTCACAGTCGTAAGTCCTTGATTTGATCCTTATGAGATCACTTCCCACTCATAGTATCTCAGTAATATACTACGAGTGGCACCTGACGTAAGTCGATTTAAAAAACGTAAAATTATACAATTAATTTATTTCTCTTGCCCCTGTCCTGGCCCTGCCAGGGATTCTGCTTTAGTGTCCAATTATTAAACACCGCATATTTTTAAACAGGACATTAGTATCCGTATAGTGTCAATCGCTATTGACACCGAGAAAGAGGTTCGGGACTCTGCCCTGCCGATCAAGCCGGACCGGCCGGGGGAGGACCAACGGTGGCCATAGTCGTTCCACATCGTGCCAACCTTGCGGAAACATAACAATCTGTTATATTCCTCCCGTGCGGATCATCAGTCGCCCCATTCTCCTGCGCTTCCTGGCCACCGAGCCCGGGGCGACCCCGGCCGTAGACCGCTGGTGGAGGGAGGCTAGTCGAGCCACCTGGAAAGACCCCCACGAGGTCAAGGCTTTCATGGCATCCACAAGCATCCTCGATGCAGAGCGTGTCGTGTTCAACCTCGCGGGAAACCGCTATCGGCTAGTGTGCGCCATCGTCTACGACAAGGCCACGATCTTCATCAAGTTTATTGGCACCCATCGGCAGTACGATGCCATTGATGCCGCCACCATCGAACCCACGGGGGCACCATGACCACCATCGCCGTTCACCCCATCAAGACTGACGCCGACCTAGAGGAGGCCACCCGCCGCCTGTGGGACCTCCGAGGGGCCCCCCAGGACTCCGAGGCGTGGGATGAGTACATGATCCTGGCGGACCTCATTGAAGCCTATGAAGCCCGACACCATCCCCTGCCGACCGTGACCGGCCGCGCCATGCTGGCACACCTGATGGAGGAACACGGGTTGACACAATCCCAGGTGCCCGAGATCGGTCCGCAATCGCTGGTGTCTGCCATCCTCTCCGGGAGGCGATCCATCAATGCCCGCATGGCCCGAGCCCTGGCCGTCCGCTTCAAGGTGCCTGGGGATGCGTTCCTCCCGGAGTGAGGCGGGACCTCCGGGCACCGATGACCCCACGAGATTGACGACCGGCGCGCATGGAGGCCCTCCACGGGGAGGGCGACCAACCGGAATCCCTACACAGGCCCTACACGCGGCCCCTTTGCGCGCCGAGGCCTAAAAAAGACAAACCCCGCAAGTCATTGACTTAACGGGGTTTATACTGGTGGAGGTAAGGAGATTCGAACTCCTGACCTTTTGAATGCCATTCAAACGCTCTACCAACTGAGCTATACCCCCACAACATCGTGATCCCTTGCAGGACCCGCGACACCCATCCACTTGTCTGACAAAGCGTTCCTTACGGTTCCCTTTGCCAACCTTGCGCTGGCGTCGTGGGGAAGGAGTTTGGCAAAACCCCGAACTTGTAAAGAGGGAACTTTTTGAACTCCGATGATCTGGCTCCTTGGGTAGCCACCCAGGATCCCTCGCGGTTCCCGGGCCGGGGCCCTAGCGTGGCCACGCCTGCGAATATCGTGTTACATCATGCCCCTGTCTCGCCTCCTCCTGAGCCTGCTTTCCGTCTCATGCTGGGCCGCTGAAGGGCCGTGGACGGAAAGTTTCACCCTCCCCATCGCCGGGGAGGAGCGAACCATGGTCGTCCAGCACGGCGCGACCTGGCTCGCCTTGACGCCCGCTGACCTTGGAAACTCCGCTCTGCTCACGGGTCGCAAAGAGGTCGTGATCGAAAGCAAATGTTCCCGGGACACGCTGACCGGTTCACAACTCCGGGTCACGCTCGGGTCATTCCCGGAGTGGATCGCCGTCGGGCCTGCGGACCTCTGGGCCACCACCATCGATACGGACAATCTCTATCTCTACGGGATCCTGGAGACCCGCAGCGGCGAACCCTCCGTTCTGACCGTTCAACGCCTCGACCCCGCACCCTCTGATGCGCAGGTGATCGCCAAACACCTGGCGTCCATTGGGGCTCGGGATTGGGCTGCACAACTTAAGGCGGCGGAGTGGGTACGGGGCCGGGCGCTCCACCAGCCCAACAAGGAATTTTGGCTGGCCTCCGCAGATGGGATCATCGGCAAGACGATTGATGACGCCGCTGCCCTTGCCGCCGAAACCCAGAATCTCCCTCTCTTAGACGAGTGCATCACCTGGTCGGTGGACCTGTTGCACGACATCCCACGGGCCGGCCGCCTGGCCAGCGCACCCTGGATTCGCAGCTCGCCCCCCAGCGCCCTCGATGCCTTGTCCCGTCGGTTGCGGCGACTTGATCTCGAACTCTACCGGGATCTTTGGCGGCCGCGCTCGGAAGCCTTGACCCTGGAATTCGAGGATCGTTTCGCCGCTATTGGGTGGAAGGATGCGGACGCCTTCTACCGGCTCGGCCGGTGGGCGGACACCAATGGTGAATCCTTGCCCCAAGCCAAAGATCGAACCCACCGGTGCTACCAGGCGGGCTTCCGTGCCGATCCCCTGCATCAGGGGATCCGCAATGAACTCGGACTGCCGAATCAGGTCCGTGGCGATGGCATCCGCGTCGCCGAGAACGGGGATTTCGTCCACCCGGACACCAACATCACCGTCCCCATGCCAGAAGGCTGGAAACGGGGCGACCGTCTGAGCGGTGATGTGACCTGGATCGATCCGACCAGCGAAACCGCTTACCTCAGCGCCACCGTCGTCCATACCCCGGAATCCGACGCCCTGGACAATACCTGGCAGACCATCCTGAGCCCACTCCAAGCCCGCGATGGCTACGAGGTGGTTTCCCAAGAGGACCTGTCCTTCGCCCAGGGTGGCGCCCGACGGATGCACTACCGATTCAAAGAAGGCAAGTACGTCCGCATGGGCGAGGTCCTCCTCGCCATCAACGTCCACGCGCGAATCGGGGTGCGATTGGACGCCAACTTCGCGGAAGAAGAGGCTGAAAACATCCGTCGGTTGGTCATGATCGCCTTTGGACGAATGACCATCCCGGATGCCGAACCCAACGTTGGCCATTGACGCCCCCGGGGGCGACGCTTGGATGCCCCCGCTTGGCTGGCCGATATGGCGGAATGGCAGACGCGGTCGACTTAAAATCGACTTCCAGCAATGGAGTGCGGGTTCGAGTCCCGCTTTCGGCACCAGTTTTTTCAACGGCGGAATGGCTCAAGCCGTTCCGCCGTGGTCATTCTGGGGCCTCGGAATGGCCCAGGGGTTTCCCGGCGGATCGCGGGACTATCCTGTTTTCCCCATGAACGCCGCCGCCCCCAAGTCCGTGTTTGAGAAGGTCCCCACCGATGTGAAGTTCCCGGCCCTGGAGGAGCGCATCCTCGGGCTGTGGGACGAGTTGCGGGCGTTTGAGGAATCCAACCGGCGACGGGCCGGGGGGAAGGAATTCGTCTTTTACGACGGCCCGCCCTTCGCCACCGGCACCCCCCACTACGGGCACCTGCTGGCCGGGACCATCAAGGACATCGTGCCGCGCTTCTGGAACATGCGCGGCCACTACGTCGAGCGGCGTTTTGGCTGGGACTGCCACGGCCTGCCCATCGAGAACCTGGCCCAGAAGGAACTGGGCTGGGCCGGGGCGGCGGAGATCACCGAAAAGGGCGTCGGCGTCTTCAATGAGCAGTGCCGGTCGATGGTCCAGACCTACGTTGGCGAGTGGCGGCGCACCGTGCGGCGTATGGGTCGCTGGGTCGATTTCGATAATGACTACAAGACCATGGACCCGCCGTTCATGGAGAGCGTGTGGTGGGTTTTCAGCCGCCTGTGGCAGCAGGGGCGGGTCTACAAGGCCCACCGCATCATGCCCTACAGCCCGAAGTTGACGACGCCGCTGTCGAACTTCGAGGCCGGCAACAACTACCAGGATGTGCAGGATCCGGCGATTACGGTGCGGTTCAAAATCCGCGCCGATCGTGCCCAGGGCGACGTATTAGAGCGTTGTGCTGCCAAGTCCCCCGAGGTCTTCGCGGCCATTCAGGCCGGTCGGGCCTCCATCCTCGCGTGGACCACCACCCCCTGGACCCTGCCGGAAAACCTCGCCCTGTGCGCAGGGCCTGAGATCACCTACCAGTGGATCGAGGACGCCGCCACCGGTGACGTTTACCTGCTGGCCAAGGACCGGGTGGCGAGCCTCTACAAAAAGCCCGAGCAGTACCGCGTCATCGCAGAGCCAACCGGCGACAAGCTCGCGGGCCTGATGTACGAACCCCTGTTCCCCTACTTCGCCGACACCGCCAACGCCTTCGTCCTCCTGACGGATGGCTTCGTCACCACCGGCGACGGCACGGGCATCGTCCACATCGCTCCGGCCTACGGCGAGGACGACTACCGCGTCGGCAAGGCTGCGGGCATCGCTCCCGTGGACCCCCTCGATGCCGAGTGCCGGTTCACGACGCGGATCCCCGAGTACGCGGGCCAGTTCTGCAAGGACGCCGACAAGGCCATCATCGCCCGTCTGAAGGACGAGAAGAAACTCGTCCACCAGGCGACCATCGTCCACTCCTATCCATTCTGCGAGCGCACCGGCGCGCCCCTGATCTACCGCGCCATCGAAGCCTGGTACGTGCGGGTCGAGGACCTGCGCGACAAGTTGGCGGCCAATAACGCCCAGATCCGCTGGGTGCCCGAGCAGGTCGGCAGCAACCGCTTCGGCAACTGGCTGAAGGACGCCAAGGACTGGAACATCAGCCGCAACCGCTTCTGGGGCTCCTGCATCCCGGTGTGGGTCAACGTTGCCGACAAGACCGACCAGATCTGCGTCGGCTCCGTGGCCGAACTGGAGCAGTTGAGTGGGCAGACCATCACGGACCTCCACAAACACCACCTCGATGCCGTGACCATTGTCCGCGATGGCAAGACCTACAAGCGCACCCCCGAAGTCCTGGACTGCTGGTTCGAGTCCGGGGCCATGCCCTACGGCCAGCAGCATTATCCCTTCGAAAACAAAGAACGCTTCGAGGCCAACTTCCCGGCCCAGTTCATCGCCGAGGGCCTCGACCAGACCCGTGGCTGGTTCTACACCCTCCTCGTTTTGTCCACGGCGCTATTCGAGCGGCCGGCCTTCCAGAACGTGGTCGTCAACGGCCTCGTCCTGGCGGAGGACGGCCAGAAGATGTCGAAGTCAAAGAAGAACTACCCGGACCCCAATCTGGTCCTGAATCAGTACGGCGCCGACGCCCTGCGGGCCTACCTCATCGACAGCCCGGTGGTGCGGGCCGAGCCCCTGCGCTTCAGTGAGGCGGGACTCAAGGAAGTGGTGAGGACGGTCGTCCTGCCCTACTGGAACGCCCTGTCGTTCTTCACCACCTACGCCAGCGTCGATGGCTTCGACCCCCGTACCTGGACGGCCCGGCCGGTGGCCGAGCGCCACGTCATGGACCGCTGGGTGCTGTCGATGCTGCAGTCGCTGATCCGCGATGTGAATACCGAAATGGAGGGCTACCGCCTCTACAACGTGGTGCCGCGCCTCGACCGCTTCATCGACGACCTGACCAACGCCTACATCCGCACCAGCCGCAGCCGCTTCTGGAAGTCCGACGACCGCCAGGACCAGACGGACGCCTACCACACCCTGTACACGGTGCTGACGACCTTCGCCAAGGTCTTGGCGCCCTTCATGCCGTTCCTGACCGAGGAAGTCCACCAACGTCTGGTGCGTCCCGTGGATCCCCAGGCCCCGGCCAGCGTCCACTGGTGTGACTACCCTCAGCCCGAGGCCGCCCTCATCGACCCCGTGCTGGAGGCCACCGTCGCCACCAGCCTGACCATCGGCCGCCTGGGCCGGACCCTGCGCGAGCAGGTGAAGACCAAGATCCGCCAGCCCCTGCCGGCCATCACCGTGGTCTCCCGCGATGCCGGGGTGCGCTTGGCGGCCGAGACGCTGCAGACGGCCATCGCCCAGGAACTCAACGTCAAGGCGGTGAAAGTCAGCGCCGACGAAGCCGCCGTGGTCAGCGTGGCGGTGAAGCCCAACTTCAAGGAATTGCGGGCCCGCTGCGGTGCCAAATTGAAGGATATCGGCGCCGTCCTGGCCACCTGGGGCCATGCCGAAGTCGCGACCCTGGAAGCCGGTGAGGCCGTGACCGTGTGCGGCGAGGCCCTGCGCTTGGCCGATGTGATCCTGGAGCGCAAGCCGGTGGCCGGGGCGGTGGTCGCCAGCGAGGGTGCGGTGACCGTGGTCCTCGACACCACCCTGACCCCAGACCTGGTGGCCGAGGGCCACGCCCGGGAATTCATCAGCCTCCTCCAGCAAGCCCGCAAAGACACGGGCCTGGCAGTCAGCGACCGTATCTCGGTGACCTGGGACACCGCCGACACCGGCCTGGCCGCCGCCATCGCCACCTGGGCCCCGGCCATCGCCAGCGAAGTCCTAGCCACGGGCTTCAGCCGTGCCCCCGGCGGCACGGAATCGGACCTTAACGGCGTGCGGATCGGCTTTACGCTGACCCGCGCATGAACGAGCCGACCGACCTGCCCGCATCGTCCACGCCCCCAGCCCTGCCCCGGCTGCCCAGTGGCATCCTGCCACCGGCCATCGCGGTGGTTCGGTGGATGGAGGCCCTGCGCCCGGCCACCGTGCGACTCGAGGACCTGCCGTCCCTCAACGGCAGCCTGCCGGATCTCCTGCGCCTGGGCGGCGTCGAAGCCGTCGAAATTCCGACCCTCCCGGAACCCGGCTTCCGCTGGGAAGGTGTGGGCGGTGGACGGGTGGATGCCCGGGAGCCCGACGAAGAGGCCGATCCCGACCTCTTCCACCATGGGGAACTGCCAGCCGAGGAACCCCGGTGGGCCGATGACCAGGGAGCCCTGGCCCTCCTCGACCTCGCCCGGCTGGAGGACGCCACCAGTTGCCTCGGCGTTGGCAGCGGAGCCGCCTGGGACCAAGTCCTGACGGCCCTCGGGGCCGGGGTGCCGCCGCGCGTCCCGCCGATGCTGCGCCAGGCCCGGGGCGACTTCCTGGGGGCCTGGAATCCCTTGCCCATCGAACGGGATCTGGTGGTCAGTCTTGGCGGGATTGGCAAGCCCTGGGGCGTGCGCGACCACGAGGGTCGGACCTACCCCGCCCAGGTCGTGGAAGGCCCAACCGGCGAGGAGGTATTGACCACCCTGCGGCTCGGTGCCTTCCAATGCGTGACCCTGGAAGCCCTTGAGGATCCCGTTGCCGATGCCGCCTGGGAGGTCGAACCGACGGTCCTCGACAATGGGGTGGTGCGGGCGGAACTCGACGCCCTCGGCCAGGTCAGCCGCCTGTGCTGGGATGGTGTATTCGCCGAATTAACCGGCCCCGCCGTGACTCCGCGTATCGACGGCCGGATCCTCGGCGGCACGGCGACCGTCACGGTCCTGGAAACCGGCCCGGTGCGGGCCCGGGTCAGCGTCCGCCGGACGGCGGCCGAAGGTACCCTGCTGATCACCTACACCCTCCACGCCCACGAGGATTGCCTGCGGGTCACCGCCAGTTGGACCGGAGAGGGCGACCTCGCGCTGGCCCATCCGACCGCCCACCGGGGCAGCCGTCTGATCGCCGCCGGGGAGTTGTCCCGGGTGGCCATCAACCAAGCCCGCAGCGTGGTCCAACCGCCGATGACACCCTTGGCGGGCGTCCGCTGGGCGGCCCTCGGGGATGCCGCAGGCCGGGGCCTAGCGGTGGTCGCCGGGCGGCCCCTGATGATCGAAGCCGAGGGCGGGGAACTGCGCATCCTGGGCAGCGGCGGTGTGACCTACGCCCTGGCGGCAGCCAGCCGTCGACCCGGGGCCCTCAATCTCGGCACCCTGGCCCAAACCCTGACGCTCCCCGGCCGCCGCTACACCGGTGGCGAGCCCCTAGCCCCTCCCTTCCGCCTGCTGGAAAGTGGCGGCCTCGTGCCCCTCCACGCCCGAAAACCGGCGGATTGGTCCGGGGAACTGCTGCTGGTCGACCAATCTGGAGCCCGCGGGAAGGCCTTCCTGCGCCCCCAGGGTCCGGTGACGGAAGCATGGCGCGTCAACGCCGTCGGCGAACCCCTCAGCCGTCTGCCCCTGGCCAAGGAAAAGGACGGGATTGAACTGGACCACGGGCCCCACGACCTGCTTTTAGTCCGCTGGAAATAAGCCGATGCATGTCGCCCTCTACCAGCCCCAGGTTCCACCCAACACCGGCAACATCGGCCGCCTGTGTGTCGGTATGGGCGCCCACCTGCACCTCATCGGTCCCATCGCCTTCGACATGTCCGACAAGGCCCTGCGCCGGGCCGGGCTCGATTACTGGCAGCACCTGACCCTGACCGTCCATCCGACGCCCGAAGATTTCCTGGTCTGGCTGGGCGACCGCACGCCGTGGCTGGTCAGCAAGTTTGGGACCACGCTGTTTAGCGAGGCCGAGTACCACGAGGATGATGTGATCATGCTCGGCAACGAGGTCCGGGGCATTCCCCTGGAGTGGCACCGGCGCTGGCCGGGCCGGGCCATCAGCATCCCGATCCTCGGGCCGATTCGCGCCTTCAACCTCGGCAATGCCGCAGCCATCGTGCTAGCCCATGCCCGCTGGCGTACCGGGGCTTTTGCCGGTTACCGGGCTCCACCCCTGGTGGACGTCGACGCCTGACGGGCCTGGATGTCGGCCCACTGGCGCAGACCGATCTCCAGGCCCCGCTCAAGGGCCTCGCCATAGGCGGGGGCCCCGGGATCCAGGGGCTGCTGGTGACGGGCATAGAACGCCGGGATCCGCCCCAAGTCGATGAGGACCGGTAACGACCGGACCTGGGCCAGGGCCTTCTGCCAGGCGGCCCGCTGGTCCCCCGCCGTCAAGGCCAGGCGCCCCCGTTCGATACCGAGCACCAGGATCGGCTGAGCCCCCGCCACGGCCACGTCCCGGGCGCGCTTCAGGACTTCCGCAAACCGTTCCCCCGGGGCCAGCACCATCGGCAGCCCGAGGACCAGAACCGACACCTCACCCGCCAGGGCGCGCAGGCGTGGCCCAACATCCCGGTCCTTGAGGGCATAACCGAGGACCATCGGCGGACCCTCCAGCCCCAGGCCTCGGCTGACCACCGCGTCGAGTTCCGGGGAGCGCAGGGGCTCGGGCCACAGGACGCCGACCTTGGACGGCCGGGCCGGAGATCGGACCAGACCTCGGGGCTCCCGGGCCGGGGTGAATCCTCCGGGTACCAGGGGCAGATCCGCCACGGTCGGCACCCGATCCTGACCTTGGACGGCAGCCGCGAAGGCCACGGGGGCTCCGGCCTCGAAGACCAGGGCCTCGACCTCGGCCTCGGGCATGGGAATGAGGTGGGCGGTCCAGCCATCCACCGGCAGACTCATCAACCGACGTTCAACGCCTGCCATCCGGGCCAGGACCGTCACCACCACCGGTTCCTCGGTCCCGAGGTAGACCATCACCTCGCCGGTACCCCGCAGATCGAGCCGCAGGCGGTGGGTGCCATCAACCAGGGGGAAGGTGCCGATGGGGGTGGTGGTCCAGGGGGCGGCGGCCGGGAGGTCCGCCAGACGGCAGGGAGCGAGGGTTACCGGGCTCAGTACCTGGACCCGGCCATCCAGGGAATCTGGCACCTGGGCCTGGGCCCGGGCCAACAGGTGGGAGCGCCGCTCCTCCGGGGCCACCAGGCGGGCAGGGATGGGCAGCCGATCGAGGAGTTCCACCGCACCCGTCGCGTCCCCGGCGATCAACAAACGCTCCAGACGATCCAGGCGATCGCCGAGATCGATTTCCTCGGCGGAAATGCCATCCCCCTGGTCCAGACGAGCCTGGAGGGTCTGGAGGCGGGCCCGCTGGGCCGCGCTCAGATCCTCGGAATGCACCCACAGGGGGAGGGTATCCAGGGCGGCGGCAGCGGCGGCATTGCGGCGTTCCGCCAGCAACAGTTCCGCCTTGTCGAGGAGGGCATTGATGTTGTCTGCCTGGGCCGTGGTGGGTGGGGTTACGGCAACCGTCGCCGGGGCCCCCAGGCGCATCGTCAGTCCCCCCGCGATCACCAACAACCCGAGGCCCCCGGCGGCCACCCAGGGCCAGGCTCGGCGGAGCGGCGGACGGACTCGGGTAGCCAGGGTCTGGGTCGCTGAATGGGCCCCGGTGATGACCGTGGCCCGGGCTCGGCCCCCGGAGGGGCGACGGGAACGGGCTGCCTCGACATGCTCGGGGATCACGGCCCGGGCAGCCCGTAAGGCCTTGGCAAACTCCCCCAAATCAGCCTGGCGATCCACCGGTCTCTTGGCTAAACAACGGGCCAGGACCGGCGCCAACACCACCAAATCCGGGCGGAAATCTTCCAGGCGGGGCACCGGCTGACGTTGGTGGGCCTGCAGCACCTGGAGGGCTCCTGAGCCCAGGTACGGCGGCTGGCCCGTCAGGGCCTGGAAGAGGGAACACCCGAGGCTGTACAGATCTGCCGAGGCGGAGGGTTCTTCGCCCCGACAAGCCTCCGGGGCCATGTAGGCGGGGCTGCCGAGAATCGCCCCGGTGGCGGTGACCTGTTCACTGTCGATGGCCCGGGCCAGGCCGAAATCCCCAAGTTTCAGCACCCCGTCCTCGGTGAACATCAGGTTGTCGGGTTTGATGTCCCGGTGCAGCACCCCCTGGCGATGGGCGAAGGCCAGGCCGGCGGCGGCCTGTTCAAACCAAGCCAAGACCTCGACCACCCGCGCCGGGGAGCGAAGTCGCTCGGCCAGGCTGCCGCCGGACGCTTGCTCCAGGACCATCACCAGCAGGGGATCGCCCCCGGGGCCTGGTACCGGACCGTGGTCATAACAGGCCATGATGTGCTGATGTCGCAAACGCCCCAGGCACTGGGCCTCGCGGATGAAGCGAGCCCGATAATCCTGATCCGCCGTCAGGTGGGCGGCGATGACCTTGATCGCCACCGGCCGGTCCAGGCGCAGCTGCCAACCGGCATACACCGCTCCCATGCCCCCCCGCCCCAACAGGCGGTCAAAGCGCAGTCCCTCGCTCGTAAAACCAATCAGGGGGTCCACCGCCATGCCACCCAGCATCCACCATCGGCCCGGCGGTCCACTGGCCCTGGGGCCCGGGGCCATTAGCCTAACCGGAATGCCCCCGCAGGAGACTCCCCGTTGCCACGCTTGCGGTGCCGTGCTGACCGAGACGGCCCCCGAGAGCCGCTGCCCCGCCTGTGGGGCCGCGCGGGTCATCCCCAGCGTCAGCCTCGGTGGTCTGCTCTCCGACACCGTGGCCATCGAGGGCATGACCCCCGGCCGAGACCACGATACCCCCACCGCCCTGGGCCCCCGGGCCAGCCTCACGGATGCGGGCGTGGGCGGCGGCGTGACCCTCGAACGGGCCCCGGACGACCGCTCCCAGGGCACCATTCCCGATCTGCTGGCGGCCGTTCCCGGGGATACCCGCTATGTCGTCGCCGGGGAGGTCGGCCGGGGGGGCATGGGGGTGGTGCTGCGGGCCGTTGACCGGGACCTGCGGCGCGATGTGGCCCTGAAACTGCTGTTTCGGGGCGACCAGCCCTTGGCCCGGGACCGGTTCGTGGAGGAAGCCCAGATCGCGGGCCAGTTGGAACACCCCAACATTGTGCCGGTCCACGACCTGGGGGTCGATGCCAACGGCCAGATGTTCTTCACCATGAAACTGGTGAAGGGCCGGTCCTTGGCGGAAGTTCTCGATGAGCTGCGGAGCCCCGAACCGCCGGAGGATGGCCCCAGCCTCCGGCGACTGCTACGCTCCTTCGTGGCGGTTCTTGACGCCATCGCCTTCGCCCATGACCGGGGGGTGGTCCACCGGGACCTCAAGCCGGCCAACATCATGCTCGGCGACTTCGGCGAGGTGCTGGTCATGGACTGGGGCCTGGCTCGGGTGATCCGGGGCGAACAGGGGACTCGGCGTTTATTCAACCGCCAGCGGCCCAATGCCCCCGGTCGGGGTGCCGATGCCCGGCTGGCCAACATCGTTCACGGCTTCCAGTCCTACGTCGAAGGTCCCATCGAAGGCACCCCCGCCTACATGCCCCCCGAGCAGGCCCGGGGCGACCTGGCAGCCATCGACGAACGCAGCGACATTTACAGCCTCGGAGCCATCCTCTACGAGATCCTCAGCCTGTCGCCGCCGGTCCGGGGCGGGAACCTCAAGGCGGTCCTGGAGGACGTAGTTGCCCACCGCATCATCCCCCCCGAGGAACGGGCCCCGGGACGGAATATCCCTCTGGAACTCTCGGCCATCGCCCTCAAGGCCCTGGCCGCCACCCGGGAGGATCGCTACCAGAAGGTCCTCGATCTGCGGCGGGACATCGAACTGTTCCTCGAAGGTCGGCAGGTCAGTGCCAAGGAAGACACCCCGTGGGAGGCGATGGTCAAACTGGTGCGCCGGAATCACGAAGTCTCGATCGCCATCGCCGTCAGCGTGGTGGTGGTGATCATCCTGACCATCGTCCTGTTTGCGGCCATCATCAAGGAGCGCCATCGTTTCCGGAACGCCTACGCCGACGCCCAGAACCGCCTCGGGCAGTTGAAACAGGAGCAGGAACATCGGGCCCTCGATCAGCGACGGGCCGCCCCGGCCCTGGTCGCCCGGGCCCGCCGCTCTATCGAACGCAAGGAATTCAACGACGCCCGCCAGGATGTGGAGCTCGCCCTGCAGTACGACACCTCTCTCCGGGATGCCCTGCTGTTGACCGCCCACCTGGCGATCCATGACCGCCGCTGGAACGACGCCGTGACCGCCCTGGAGGCCTACCGCCGGGTCGCGCCCGAAGACACCGGGGTCGCAGAACTGGGCCGGTTGTGCGCTAATGTCGCTACCAGCGAAGCCAAGACCCCTAGCCCCGGGGTGCTGACCCGTCTGGCGGATCTGCTGGTCGAAGAAGGCGCCTTCACGATCGCCGAGGGCCTCTACCAGGATGGCCGCTCCCTTGTGAAGGCCTACCGCATACGCCTGGAACAGGCGTGGCCAGGCTGCACCAACACGGGATTCACCGCCGACGCCGATGGACGCTTGACCATCGAGGGCCTGATGGGCCGGAGCGACGTCAGCGACTTGTCACCCTTGGCGGGCCTGCCCATCGCCCGCCTGAACCTGGTCCGGACCCGGGTCCTCGACCTCACGGCCCTCAAGGGCATGCCCCTGCGCTTCCTCGATGTCTCGGACACCGCCCTCCGCAGCCTCGATGCCCTCGCGGACCTCCCCCTGACGGACCTGCGGCTTGCCCGGACGCGCATCGACGACCTCTCGGGCCTGCGCCACCTGCCCCTGACCTACCTCGACCTGTCGGGAACGCCGGTCAGTGACCTGACCCCCCTCACGGACCTGCCCCTGACGACCCTCCTGGTGGATGGCACCGCCGTCGAGGATCTCCGCCCCCTGCGGACCATGCCGTTGACGGAAGTGCGTCTGCACGGAACCCGGGTCGCCGACGTTCGACCCCTGGCGGATCTCCAGGGGCCCGGGGCCACCCTGGAACGCCTGAGTCTGCCCCGGGGCACCCCCATCGGCCTGGAAGACCTGCGGAACTTGCCGCGCCTGAGCAAACTCTGCACCGTCTGGCAAGAGTCGTGGCTCAAAGCCGAGGATGCGGCGGAATTCTGGAAACGCCCGCAACTCCAGGCCCCCAAGCCCTGATCAGAAACTCCACGAGCAGTCGCCGCACACCCAGTCGAGACACAGCCAGGCATTGTGCCCGCCGGTGACGGCCTCGCCGATGGTCGACCCCACCGTCGCCCCGCCGGGTACCGGCACGGGAGCCTCACCCCGGCACAGGATCACCACCCCGGGATCCCGCCCCCCCGTGAAGGCTCGGGCCCAGGCCCGCCAGTCGTCCCCCGCCAAGGACGCGAAGGTCCGGGCTAGGGCCGGCAGACTGGGATCCACCGGAGCCCAACCGCCGCCGGGGATCTCGACCTCCAGCCAGAAATGGGGGTTGGCGAGGGCCGATCGGGCGATCACCCCACTGACGAGGCGCCATGGGCGACCGAGCTCCGACAGGCGGCTGCCAACCGCCAGGGCCAGGTCCAGGCAGGTGCCGTCCTGACGTTCCCCCAGGACCTCTCCCGGCAGGTGGTGGCGATAGCCATAGGTGAAATCCGCCACCACCGCCTCGACCAGGGGCACCAAATCTGGCTGGGGCAGGCGCAGGGGTGCCCGGTCCAGGACGGCCACGCCGCGCACCACGGAACTCGCCACACCCCGATGGTGCGCCCCCGCGGGCGTCAGGCCCTCCAGATGGTCCTCCATGACCACCTGGCCCGGAGCCTCGGCGCAGCGGGGCAGGGACCAGGTGACGGGGCCCGGGGGCTCGATCACCAGGGCGTGATGACGGCGGACTCGGATGCGACGGGAGGTGTCATTCCCGTTCACGAACGGCCGAAAATGGGCGAGAAACATCCGCCACCGGCGCGCCAGGGCTGGGGCTTCGTCGAGGGCGTGGGCGGCCACCCAGTTGGCGAGGGCGAAGCCGTCGATGCCCGTGGTTCCCGGCAGGCCCCGATACCGCCAGGCGGTCACCCGGGACGGCGACACTCTCAGGCGGTCGGCCACTTCGTCCCAAGTCAGGTGGGCTTGGGGATGGGCCGACCCCGGAAGCAGCCAGGGAGAGGCCATCAGCGGCCGGGGGCGGGTCCGTCGTGGTGATGCGGCAGGCCGTTGACCCGTTCATCGCCAATGTCGATGGAGGCCTCGTCCTCCTCATCTTCCGTCGGATCCTTGCCCTTCATCAAACGGCCCGAGGCGCGCAGGGCGGCACCCAGCAGACCATACACGAGGTAGCCCGTGGTGATCAGGACCAGCATATGCGCCGGTTTCCACACCAGGGCGGCCACGAACACCAGGATGCCGATCAGTTTGCCGAAGGAGATGCGGCCAAAGAAACTATTGCCGACGTGGGGGAAGCGGATGGTACTGACCATCACCAGGGCGCAGGTCGTCAGCACCCCGAGCATGGTCCACCGGAACCAATCGAGGGACTCCAGACCCGTATAGCCCTTCATCGCCACCTGGCTGCCGAATTCCGCTCCGTGGTTCTGATGCAGGATGATGAGGGCTGCGACCACCGCTGCCGCCCCGGGGCTGGGGATCCCACGGAAGTGGGGCGTGGCCCCCTCATTGCCGGGCAGGCTGTGCTCAACGTTGTAGCGAGCCAGGCGGATGGCGGCCATCACCGGGTAAAACACCGTCAGGAACCACAGGAAACGCATGCCGTGATCAAAAACGCCGCTTTCGCCCATCACCAGGCGGTGGACCAGGATCGCCGGGGCAATGCCGAAGGACACGACATCGGACAGGCTGTCCAGCTCTGCGCCGAAGGGGCCGTCAGTCTTGGTCATCCGGGCGACCTTGCCGTCGAACATGTCGCAGACCATGGCCACGAAGATCATGATCGCGCCCAGCTCCAACTGGTTGTGGGCCGCGCACAGGATGGCGGTGACGCCACTCGCCAAATTGCCCGCCGTCAGCAGCGTGGGCGCCACCGGCAGGGTCTTGAGGCGCTTCAGACCACGGACGGGGACCTTCACGCCGGTTTGCCCAGTTGGACGAGGACCGTCTCGCCGCACTTCACCCGGTCACCAACCTTGACCTTGACCACATGGGGATGGTTGGCGGGCAGCCACAGTTCGGTCCGGCTGCCGAACTTGATCATCCCGTAGAGTTCCCCCCGTTCGAGGGTGTCGCCCACACCGTGGGTGCAGATGATGCGGCGGGCGATCAGGCCCGACAGCTGGCGGACCAGCAATTTCAGGCCCGGGGCGATGGAGGGATGGACCTCGATGCCGATGGTGTTGGCCTCATTCTCGTGGTGGCAATCCGGGTGACGGACATCCAGGAAAGCCCCCGGGCGGTAGTCGGCGTACGCTACCGTGCCCTTGACGGGCGAGCGGTTCACGTGGACGTCGAAGACCGACAGGAAGATGCCAATCCGGACCGCCTTGCCGCCGATGAAGGCCGGCTCATCAACCGCGGTGATATCCCACACCTTGCCGTCCGCTGGGGCGATCAGGCAATCGTCGCCACCCGCCGGGGTGCGCACGGGATTGCGGAAAAAGGCGAGGATGAAGCCCCACAGGAAGATGGCGACGGGCACGCCGCACCAGCGGGGCAAGCCCGCCGGCAGCAGCCACAGGCCCCAGGCCAGGACGAGGATCGACGTCAAAAGGGTGGGGATACCCCAACGAGCAAAGGTCATGGGGTCACCGGGGCCGGCTGGGAGGACATGGGACAGGCGGGACATTCGGCCGCCAAGCGGTGCTGGGTCAGGAGGACCGCGCACAGGACGACCGCAGCGACGATGCTGGTGCGCCAGGTGGCGCCGACCACCACCTGCCAGGCCCGCAGCCAGGCCAGGATCAGGCACACCAGGAGGGCCGTCAGGGCCCGGTCATCCGCCTGGTAATAGGCGGCCAGGGCGATGCCCACATAGCCCAGGATGCGGAAATACTTCCCGCGGTTTGGCAACCGGGAGTAGAAACTCCCGAGATCGACATGGTCGGCATCGGCATAGCGCATAGGCGGAGCACTCTAGAGCCGATGGGAATTGGCAATCAGCTTCTGCGTCCGTCCGTAAATCACCGGAACGATGAGCGGTAACGATACGGGACCACCTATATCGGATAAAGAGATTGTTAGGTATGGATAATAGGGATTTTCACCTACCATTCCGCCACCATGACCCTGCTCGTCCTTCCCGATCGCGTTCGCCGCGCCGAATCCCGCCTTCCGTCTGATGCCGCTGCTTTCCTGGCCGGGATGAC
>CAIUVD010000104.1 GCA_903902515.1 uncultured Planctomycetota bacterium
CGGGAGAGGGGAGAGGGGAGAGGTGAGAGAGGGCAAGACAAGACGCCACGCCCAGGCCGGTGTGATGGGATGCCCGATCTAACCTAAGACGTTGTTCTTGGCAGGGCTGTGACCCCTCTCCCCTCTCCCCTCTCCCCTCTCCCTCAAATAAAAACTACCTCCCCGATGCCAATCCCTCCGCCGACTTAATCCAAATATCCGACTTGAGGAGCCGGCCACTGCCCCGGGTCATGTGGATGCGGGGGATGCGCAGGCGGAAAATACTGCCCGTGGCTCCGGTGTGCTCCAAACTGACCTTGCCGCCGAGGAGTTCGGCGATGCATTTCGTGATGTAGAGGCCGAGGCCGGTGCCGCCCTGGGAGCGGGTGTGGTGGTCGGCGGCCTGCCAGAAGGCTTTGAAAATGTGTTCCCGGGCTTCGGGGACGATGCCGTGGCCGGTGTCGGCGACGGTGAATACCACGCCGTCCGGCAGGTAGTTGGCCCCGACTTCAATGCGGCCGCGATCGGTGAACTTGACCGCGTTCGACAGCAGGTTGTCGAGGAGTTGCCGCAGGCGCTGGGCGTCGGTGGTGATGCGGTAGGGCTCGCCCCGGGGCGGGAGCAGGATCAGGCGCACGCCCTTTTCCGAGGCACGTTCGCTCCACAGGCCATCGCAGATCCGCAGTTGATGTTCGGGATCGACCACCCCGGGGCGGATTTCCAGGGACCGGCTTTCGATTTTGGCCAGGTCGACAATGTCGTTGATGATGGCCAGCAGGGCCTGGGAGGATTCCGTGATCAGGCGCAAGTGGCCAAGGCCCCGGTCGGCAACGTCCGAGGGCGCCGCAGACAACTCCAACTGCAGCAATTCACAGAAGCCGATGATGCCCGTCAGGGGGGTGCGCAGTTCGTGGCTGGTGATGGCCAGGAAGGCGGATTTGGCGCGGTTGGCGGCTTCGGCCTCGCCCTTGGCCTGGAGCAGGGCCTGGAGGTGCATCAGACGCCGGCTGTCGTCCCGGGCGGTCAACAGGATGACCGTCTCGTTGCTCAGGCGGTGGGCTCGGAGGGTGGCTTCCACCGGCAATTCGCCGCCGTCTGAGCGGGAATGCCAGGCGTTGTAGCGCACCGGGTTCCCTTCCAGGACGACCTCGGCCAGGCGGGCTTTGAGGTCATCGCTGGTCTGGGATTTGATGTCTTGGTAGCTGGCATTGCACAGCCGTTCGAGGGCGGCGAGGTTGGTCCCCACCAGGCCGTTGGCGTTGTAGTTGCGCTCGTGCTCGGCGTGCTGGTTGGCGTACCGGATGGTGCCGTGGGGGTCGAGGACCATGAAGGCCTCGGTGCTGTGGGCCAGGTAACTGGCCTCGGCGGCCATCTGGCATCGGAGCCGCAGTTCGGCGCTGGCATCCCGGATGTGCCAGCCCCGCCCATTGGCGAGGGCCGTTACCTCCAGCAGTCGGGAGCCCACCACGGCGACCATCGAGGATCCGGCCTCCAGGGTCGCCAGGGGGGCGTTGGCCGGCCCGAGGAGATCCGCCAGGGCTTGGGGGCTCTGGGGTGGGGTCAGAACCTCGCCCAGCAGTTCGAAGGCGGCGGCATTGGCCCAGATGATCGTGCCCTTCCGATCAAACGACACCACGCCATCTGGGAGTCCCGCCAGCAGGGCCTGGGCGTCGTCAAGGATGGGAGAGGGTGCGGGCATCAGGGACATCAGGTGATGGCGAGGGCCTCATCGGGGAGATCGTTACCTTGGGCTGTCCCAGCCTGACGGACTTCCTGACGGATGAAAGCGCGTAGCCCCGTCATCTCGGCCAGGGGGCCCGGGTTGGCGATGGCTTCGACGGCCACGATCTCCAGGACCGTTTGCCGGATCTGGGGATCGTGGAGCAGGGTCATGACCGCTTCCCGCAAATCCCCTGGGCCAGTGGCGCGTTGCGCCTGGTTGCGCAGCACCTCGGCCAGGGCTGCCAGGTCCTTGGCCGGGTCGGAGGTCCGTTGGGCCAATTCCTGCTGGACCGAGGCCTGGACGCGGTGCTGGAGGTGGTCCGCTTCGTCGGCGCGGTGACGCTCCATGGCGTCGGCGACGGCGCCGCGCACGGCGGCTGTCAGGGAGGGCAGCCCCGCGCCAACCTGGCGCTCCAGTTCCTGGCTGATCATCCGTCGCAGGGCGGTTTCGAGGTCGCTGGGGGTGCGGCGGGTGGTCGGCGGGGTGGCGACCACCGGAGCGGTCGGGATGTCGCTGGCGAGAGCCTCCGGTTCCACCACTGCCAGGGGGGCTGGGGCATCTGCTACGGAGGGTTCCTCGGGGGCCGTTTCGCTGGTGGCCTCGGCGGTTTCCTCCTGCCGATCCTCTTCCAAGGGGATGGTGGGTTCCGCCTCGGTGGCGACCTGGTCTGGAAGGTCATCGAGGTGGCTTCGGGTGGCGGCCGAATCGAAGGTGGCCGTTTCGTGGTCATCCAGGCCGCTCATCGTGACCGGGACGGGTTGGAGATCGGTAATGGCCTCCAACTCCATGACCTCGGAACTCAGGTTTTCATCGGCAGCGGTGGCCACCTGGGTGGCGGTGATCGGCTCGTCGTGGATGGGTGGATCCGTGGCCAGGGGGACTTCCGGGGCCTCCTCCCGGGCGGCACCAGCAATGGCTTCCGTACGGACGGTGGCCGCAACGTTGGCGGGGCGTTGCTCGATGCCCGTGAGGGTTTTCAGGATTTCGGCGTCCTCTGGGGAGAGGGCGGGAATTGCGGCCTGGCTGTCACGGAGGGTCGAACTCTGGGCGCTCGGGCTGAGGGCATCGAGGTCATCGCTGGGGGGCAAATCAGGATCTTGGGCGGCCTCGGCGGCATGGGGGTGGGCGAACGAACTGCTGGAGGAGCCCCGGGCCAGGGCATCAAGCATGACCGTTGAATGGATGACTTCAGGGAATCCGGGACCTCCAATCAGGGAATCCTCCGGAAGCAGGGGATCGAGGGCGTTCTGCTGGGGCGGGGCGCTGATGGCTTCCGACGAGGGCGAGGCCGGGGCCGCCAACGGATCCCGGACCAGGGCACCGGTGACGGCTTTTTCGACCAGAACTTCTGTGTGCCGTTCAACCTTGTCGTGGAGGACTGCCAGGAACTGCTGCTGCTGGGACTGGGTCTGGCGCACAAATTCGACCAGGGCGGCTTCCAGGCGGGCGAAGCTGGCGGGGCTTTGGTTGCTGACAGCCGGAGTCAGGGCGTTATCGCGTTGGGCGACCTCGGCCCGGACATCATTGATCGACACCCAGCCCTTCTCGGCAGCCATTTGCTCCATCTGGAAATCGAGATCGGCCCGCAAATCCTCAGTGATTTTGGCCTGGAGGGCGGTGCTGTCGGCCACCGGGCGGCTGGTCAGGGCCTCGCCGACCAATTCGCGGACGGTGGCGGCGACGGTGGCATCCAAGGACTTGAGGCTGTCGGTGATGACGCTGGTGAGGTGTCCGCCCACGGCCTCCTCGACCCGCTGGTCGAGCCGTTCCTCGAGGCTGCCCAGCCGCTCGGCGAGGGCCCCGGTATCCTGGGCGGCCTCCTGGGTGTCGCGGATCCGGGCTTCCAGGGCGCCGATGGTCTCGGCCATTTCCGTCAGCCGGGTTTCGAGTCGGCTTTCCAGGGGCGCTAGGGCTTGGTCTACGGCCGAGGCGGTGGCCTCGGGCATGGCCTGGGCCAGGGCCTGGTGGACCCGGACGGTGGCCGGGGTCGTGATCGGCTGGTCGTGGAGTTCCGACCGCAGGGCTTCGATGGCCATGGCGGTGTGTTCGGTGACGGCCGCCAGGCGGGCCTCCATCCGGCGATCGAGGAGGTCCGTCAGGCGGGTGTCGGTGTTGGGGGTCGGCAGGGCGGCGGCGAGGCCGGCCATGCGGTTTTCCATGTCGGTCCGGACCTCCTCCAGGGCGGTTTCCAGCCGTTGATCGACGGCTTCCAGGAGGCGCTCCCCGGCATCGGCGGGGGCCAGTTTCTGCCCCAGGTTCGCCATGCGGGAGGCCATTTCCTCCCGCATGGCGCCGAGGGCGGCCTGGACCTGCTCGGCGTCGATGCCGGGCTTGGCGAAGACCTTGGTTTCCGAGGCGCTCAGGCGGGCAAAACGCTCGGCCACCTGCTGTTGGAGGGATTCCAGGAGGGGGGAAACGGACCGTTCAATGGCGTGCTCCAGGGCGGCCATGTCGAGGCCGGGCTGTTCCTGGACCTGGGTCTTGAGGGATTCCACGAGGGGGATGATGCCGGCGATCCGCTCCTGGAGACGGGCTTCTAAGGCCTCCATGTGGGGGCTGACAACCCGGGCAATCTGGAGGGGCAGGTCATCGACGGGCGGCGGGGTGATGGCAGCCGGGGGCTCGGGGGCCACGACGGCCCGCAGGCGATCCGAGCGCTCGGCCCGTTCCGTCCGCACCGGGCGGCTGGCGCGGGGGGCCGAAATCCCGCCCTCGGCCAAGCGCCGGGCATCCGCCAGCAGGTCCTCACAGATGGCGGGCACCTCGCCAGGCCGGCCCTGGGCCAGGGCGGCGCGGGCGACATCCAGACGGCTAGCGAGGCCCGCCGTATCGACCCCCGCCTCTTGGAGGGCGGTCAGGCGGCGCTCCACCAGTTCGATACGCGCTTCGGCGGTGTGTTGGGCGTCCATGCGGCCTCCAGAGTTGGCCCTGGCAGTATCGGTCGGATGGCCACCGACTTGACCCCCGGGGTCAGGACCGGGTGGCGATGGCCTCGGTCAGGGCCGCCAGCAAAGCGGGCCGGTCGGCACAGGGATGGATCCCCTCGGCGTCCACCAGGGCCTGAACCTTGTGGCACAGGCTGTTAGCGACGACGAGGACGGCCCCGGTCCGCCGTCGCAGGGCCTCGGCCGAGGCGAGAACGGTGGCCCGGTCTTCGTACTTAAAGCCGACCAGGGGCCCCCGGTGGCCCCACCCGGCCAGGCGATCGATGACTTTGCTGGCCGGCCGCAGGCGGATGACGACTTCATCGCCGCCCGAGGGAACCTTCTGCCCGGGGCTGAATACCTCGAACTGACCCCCGTGGTGCCGTTCCACCTGGGCCACGGTGTAGTCATTGATGGCGGCGCTCATCACCACCACCCCGTCGGGATGTTGGCCAACCCAGGACTGGAGCCCGGCTTCCAGCTCCTCCCGGCCCTCGTAGCGGAGGGCTGACACCTCGGGGCGGGCCATGATCCCGAGCAGCAGATCCACCGTCCGCCCCCGCTGGCGCAGGGCCTGGCCCAGGGCCACGGCGGTGTCGCCGCTGGCGGCCACGGACAGGAAGCGCACCGCATCCACCCGCAAACGCGGCGCACCGCCGACAATCAGGATGGGGATGGGCATGGGGAAATGTCCGAGGTCCGATGGCATGCGATGGCGATCGTTTGAGATGGTTCCGTCGTCTCATCACAGGCAAGTCGACCGTTGACCCCGGACCCCGGACCCCGGATAAGGCGGCCCCAGGCCGCCTCAATTCACCGACGGTCCCTCATCCACGGGCCTCAGGAGGGTGAGCTGTTTCCACAGGGCATCCCCATCCACCGGGGGGATCAGGACCTGCTCCAGTTTACCGGGGCGGACCAACCAGGCCCCGGCGGCGATTTCCCGCTCCAGTTGACCGGGGGACCAGCCGCTATGGCCAAGGAACAGCCGGGGGCCCATGGCGTCGGCACCGCCGCGCCAGCGATCGGCCAGGGCCTGGATGCTGCCGCCCACGTACAGGCCGTGGTGCAGGGGGGCGGCGTCCGCCAGGGTGCCGATACCGTGGACCAACAGACCCTTGTGACGTTCCACTGGGCCGCCTTCGCCGGCGCATTGGAGATCCGCCAGGGAGGGGGGGCAGGCTTCCCAGAGATCCGACATCGGCATCTCCAGGGGACGGTTAATGATGAAGCCCAGGGTTCCGTCCTCTCCGTGTTCGGCGAGCCACACCACCGAGCGGAGGAAGTGGGGGTCGTCGAGGACCGGGGTGGCGACCAGGAGAGCACCGGCGACGGGGGTCATGGGTGAAGACTAACGGCGGAGGATCGCCACCGCCACCGCCAGGCCGCACAGGGCGGCTCCCAGCGTGCGCCACGGCGAGGGATCCAGTTGCAGGACCGCCACCAGCAGGACCGCCGGGAGGAGGGCCGTCAGGGCCGGGTCCTGGCGCTGGGGCTTGAGGACGTCTTCAAGGCGGCTTGGCAGGCCGGTGGCAAAACGCCACAGGGCCGTCAGTTCGTCGCCGATCGCGGCCAGACGTTTCTTGAGGGACACGAATTTCCGCAGCCGGGGCCGGATCTGGGTCAGCATGGCCTCGCCGGGGATCAGCTCCAAGCACAGGCCTTCGACCAGGGACAGGGCCCGGGTCAAGAGGATGGTATGCCGGGGAAAGACGATCCCGCCCTGCATGCGGCGCAGAAATTCGGCGACCCGGGACGAGAGTTCCGCCTCGCGCCGCGAACCCTTGAAGGCATGGGGCGTCATCTGGGCCAATTGATGGTAGATTTCGTGGGCCAGGGCCTTCAGCCCGGCCCGGTCGCTGCCGGGGGTGACGATGCCGATTTCCGCCAAAACATCGACCATGCCATCGGTGTCGTCCTGGCGCAGGCATTCCAGAAAGCGGCGGTAGAGGTCTCGCTCGCGAACGCTGATCTCGGCGGTCATGCCGAAGTCGATCAGCCACAGCTGTTCACCATCGAGGATGAAGTTCCCGGCGTGGGGATCGCCGTGGAAAAAGCCGACGTCAAGCAATTGGTCGAGGTAGCCGTCGATGATCTGCCCGGCGATGGTCCGGCGGAGGGCTTCCGGAAGGGCCGCGAGGTCCGTGCGGGCGAGGGTTGGGCCGTTGGCGAACTCCATCACCAGCACGGTTTCCCGGGTGTGTTCCCAACGGATGGCGGGGACCTTGATGCCGTGTTTGAGGAGGGCCGGCCGCAGGCGGTCGGCGCTGGTGCCCTCGGCCAGGTAATCCTGTTCTTCGCGGCTGGTGCGGGCGATTTCTTCGTGAATCAGTTTCAGGGGCCAACCCGGCAGCAGCAAACCAAACAGGTGCAGGGCCAAGCGCAAAATCGCCAAATCCATGGCCACCCGGGGTCCCAGATCCGGGTACTGAATTTTGACGGCTACCTGGGTGCCATCGGCCAGCCAGGCCCGGTGGACTTGGCCAAAACTGGCGGCGGCGAGGGGTGTTTCCTCGATACGCGGCAGGTGGTCGGCGATGCGGTGCTCGTAGGCATGATCCAGACTGGCCCGGACCACCGCCCATGGCCTGGCATCGGCCTGGTCGCGGAGCGAGCAGCAGGCATCGACATAGGCCAGGGGGAACAAATCTGGGCGGCTGGCGGCGAATTGCCCGATCTTGATCAGGAGGGCCCCATGGCGGCGGCAATGGGCGGCGAACCACGGACCCCCCAAGGCGTGGACCCGACGATTCAGGGCGCGACCGCCGGCGGTCGAGACGAATCCCACCACCCGGGCCCCGAGGTACAGCACCCCGAGGGAACCAAGGAGCGTCAGCCCCTCGAACCCCCGGCGGGCCAAAGAGAGAAAGGCCATCAGGCGGTAGTCGTGGTCACCGTCTTCGCGGCGCAGGAGTTCTCGCCCTTGGCGGCGCAGGATTTCTCGCCCTCGTCCAGGGCGGCCAGGCCGGCCTTCAGGACGTGGCGGGCGGCTTCCCGCAGGTGGCCACGGGTTTCGGTGCCGAGGATACGGTCAGCCACCGACTGGGCGGCGTGCCGGAGTTCGTCGTGGGCGTGCTTGAGTTCGTCGTGGGTGGTCGACATGGCGTGGTCCTCTACCGCCGGATCCTAGGACCAGGGATGAACGATTGAAACGGTCAAATCGTCCACCTGGTCCTCGATCACGTCCAGGGTGATGACTCGTCCGGGATGAAGCTCCTTCCATGGGTCCATGAGCGATTCACCGACTGGCATCCCAGGACCCCGGGTGCTCCACTCTCGGTATGACCCACTACCTCATCACTGGCGCCACCGGCGGAATCGGTTCCGTCCTGGCCCACCGCCTCGCTGCCCAGGGCAACACCCTGACCCTCGCCGCCCGGAACCTGGAACGTCTCGAAGCCCTGCAGGGTGCCCTGCCGGGTGTCCACCGACTGGTGGACACGGACTTGACCACTGAGGCCGGGGCCGAGGTATTGGCAGCGGCCCTGGCCGATCAGCCGCCCCTCGATGGCGCGGCCCATCTGGTGGGGTCCCTCCTCCTCAAACCAGCCCATCGCACGGATTTTTCCGCCTGGCGGGCGGTCATGGCGGCCAACCTCGATAGCGCCTTCCTGGTCCTGCGGCTGGTGGCGGGGGCCGTTCAGGCCCGACGTTATCCGGCCTCGTTGGTGTTGGCGTCCTCGGTGGCGGCGGGCCTGGGTTTGGCCAATCACGAAGCCATCGCGGCTGCCAAGGCCGGGGTCGAGGGCCTGGTGCGGTCCGCCGCCGCCACCTACGCCGCGAGCGGCCTGCGGGTCAATGCCATCGCCCCGGGTTTGACGGCCACGCCCCTGACGGCGGGTCTGATCACCTCAGAGGCGGCCCGGGCCGCCAGCACCGCCATGCATCCCCTGGGGCGTCTCGGCACCCCCGAGGACCAGGCGGCGGCCGTGGCCTTCCTCCTATCCTCCGAGGCGTCCTGGATCACCGGCCAAGTACTGGGGGTTGATGGCGGCTTGGGTCGGCTCCGCGTCCGTTGACCGTGATCACGCGGGGGAGTGCCGCGATTCAGTCCGATGAGCGGGTATCCCGCATGCGTCCTGTCAGTAGGCCCGTGAGCACGTTCTGGGTGATGTGCCAGATCACCAGGGGCGCCAAGCAGAGGCCCAGGGCCGGGTCCCCCGCCAGCAGGACCGACAACACGGGCAGGCCCATGGCGGCGGTCCGCTGGGTGCCGCAGATGGTGGCGGCGATGCGCTGGGGTGGGGTGAATCCCAGGCGGCCGAAGAGGGTCCAGGCACTTCCCAGGACGAGCAGGAACAGGACGGCGATGCCCAGGATCAGCAGGCCCAGGCCAAGGGGGGAAAGACCCGTCACTCCACCTCGAAAAGCGGCGGCGAAGATGCCCCACATGGCGGTCAAGAGGGCCAAGGTCGAGGCGGTGTTCAGCCGCCCCCGGTGGCGGGCACCCCAATCCGCCAGCCACGGGCGCAGGGCCTGGCCCACGGCCAGGGGCAGGGCAATGATCAGCAACAACTGACGGATCACCGGCCAGGGCTCCACCGTCAGGTGGCTGCCCGCCAGGGCCAGGGCCCAGAAGGGGGTGACCAGGATCCCCAGCAGGTTGCCGAGGGCGGCGGTGGTGATGGCGGCGGCCTCGTCGCCCCCCGCGAGCCGGGTCAGCTGAACGCAACTGGAGATGGTGGTCGGTAGGCAGCAGGTCAGGAGGAGCCCAAGCCGGAGGTGGGGATCAACCCCGGCCACCGCCAACAGCTGGTCGAGGCCGAAGCCCAGGAGCGGGAAGGCCACCAGACTCACGCCCTGGACCCAGGCGTGGAAGCGCAGGTCCACCAGGGCTCCCCGCAGGGCGGTGCCCGGCAGCGTCAGGCCGGTGGCCAGGAACATGGCGGCAAACAGAAGGTCCTGCCCGCGCCCGAGACGAGGGGCCCATTCGGGGGCCACCAGGGCCGCCGTCAGCACCGTGATCAGGCCGACAATGAACCAGTGGGAACGCAAGAATCCGCCCATGGGAAAGGAGGGTCGTCAGCGGGTCGTGGTTGGCAATCAACCCCGACCGCGACCATACCCCGCCATGCGCCCCCCGGTCCTGGTCCTTGGCATGCACCGTTCCGGCACCAGCGCCGTTGCCGGGGCCCTGGTGCGGGCCGGGTGGACCGTGCCAGGCACGGCCATCCGCAATTGGGACAACCCCCGGGGCCATTTTGAAAGCACGGCGCTGATCCGCCTCAATGAGGAAGTCCTGGCGGCCTCCGGCGGCCATTGGCTGGCGGCCCCGCCCGAGGTCCGCTGGACCCCAGAACACCTGCAGGCCCGGGGCCATCTGATCACCCCCGGCGCGGTCCTTAAAGATCCCCGCAGTCTCCTCGCCTGGCCCTTCTGGCGGGACGCGCCGGTCCGTTTTCTGGGGGTCGTCCGCCACCCGATTGCCGTCGCTCGCTCCCTCGGGGCGTGGCGCGGCATGCCCCTGGCCGAGGGCCTGGCCCTGTGGCTGGCCCACAACCGGCCCCTGGTCGAAGCGGGCATCCCGACCCTGGTGTTTGACGGCGACGTCGAGCGGGTCCGAGCCGACTTGGCGGCCCTGGTCGAGGACCTCGGTGGCGACCTCGACCCCGAAACCATCGACCCCGCCGAGATCCACCACGACGGCGGCCCGGTGCCCGAGGGCCTGCCGCCCGCCCTCCTCGAAGAAGCCCAGGATCTGTGGCGTCGCCTTGGCGGCGGCGACCCCCAGGGCACGGCCCTGCCCTGGGAGATCATCGACCGCCTGCGCGCCACCCTGGCGGCGGGTGGCGACCCCGCCGACCTGGTGCGCGACCTCGCCACCTACGGCCCCGCCGGCCTGGCCCCGGCGGGCATGGCGTGTCTCAAGGCCCGGCGGGCCGACGTGCTGGTGGCGGCCCTCGAGGGTGACGATGCCCCCCGCCGCCTGTGGCGGGCCAAGGCCCTCCTCGACCTCGGCCGCCCGGCAGAGGCCGCCGTCCTCCTGGCGGATCACCCGGATTTCGAGGCCCGTCTCCTGGAAACCCGGGCCCTCCACCAGGCTGGGCAGGTGATCCAGGCCGATGCCCGTCTGGCGGCCCTGGCCAAGGAAGCCCTCTACCCCCACACCTGCCACGCCCAGCGGGCCGCCTGGGCCGCCGATGCCGGGCGTCTGGAGGAGGCCGTCCTGCTCCTGGCCGAGGCGATCGCCGCCGCGCCCCTGCGCCGCCGGGGCCGCCTGCGTCAACGGCGGGCGAGCCTGCTGCATCGCCTAGGCCGCATCGAGGAAGCGGTTGCCGAACGGGCTCAAGCCCAGGCCGAAGACCCGGCCTGGTTCGCGGATTAGCGGCTTTTCGCCAGAATGGCGGCGACCCCCGGGTGGGGGCTGCGCCGTTCCAGGGTCACGGCATAGAACCGCTCGCGCACCAGTTCGACGGTGCCGATTCGCACGGCGTCGTACATCCGTTCGATTTCCTGGGCGATCAGGGCTGTCCCGGGGAAGCAGCCAGCTCCGGCTTGGCCGAAGGACTTGATGAGGGCTCCGTCCTGGCATTCGGCAGCTACGCGGACGCGGACCCCTCGCTCCCGCAACCATTCATCCAGGGCCACCCGGGTGGCGGCGGCGGGGGTCGGGAGGACCATCGACTGACCGTCGAGGGCGGCGGGGAAGTCCTTCTTCAGGGCCGCCAAATGCGGGTGTTTGGCCGGGGCGAAAATGGCCACCGGGCTGTCCGCCAGTAGGTGGTTGCGGGCCCGAATGCCGAGGTCCATGGACATCGGGACATCGGACAGCACGAGGTCGAGTTGATGCACCGCCAGTTCGCCGAACAGCCGATCGGGGCTGTTTTCGATGCAGGTCATGGCGGTGTCCGGCCCCAGGGCCGGACCCAGAAGGCGTTCGGCCATCAATTTCGGGAGGCTGTCGCTGATCCCGACCGTCAGGCGACGGACCGCCAGGGTCCCGCCTTCCAGGGCTCGCTCCAGATCGTGACCGGCGGCGAAAATGACATCGCAGTGGGTCTTGATCAGCAGGCCCGTATCCGTCAGGCGTAGGCCCCGGCCGACCCGGGTGAACAGGGGTTCACCGATGGATTTTTCGAGTTCCCGCAACTGGCCGCTAATGGTCGGCTGGGCGACATGAAGCACCTGGCAGGCCTTGGCGACCGAGCCTTCCCGGGCCACGGTCCAGAAGTAGTGCAGGTGGTGGTAGTTGAGCATGCCCGAGGCTGGGACCTGCTCGGGAAAAATCCATCGGCAAAAACGATGTATGCCCGGGGGAAGTTGGTCGATACGGGTCGAAGAATCGGATACGATGGCCCCATCGGAGGCTCCCCATGCACCTTGATCTCCACTCCCGCACCCTGCCCATCACCGGCGCCCTGGCGGATCTCGCCCAGCGCCGCTTGGGCCATGCCCTGGGTCGCTTCGCCCACCGGATCGCCAGCGTCAACCTGCGCTTCGATGATGTGAACGGACCCCGGGGCGGTCGCGACATCGAATGTCTGGCGGTGGTCGCCCTGACTCCCCATGGCCAGATGGTCGTCCGCGGGGCCTACGACACCCCCGCCCAGGCCGTC
>CAIUVD010000105.1 GCA_903902515.1 uncultured Planctomycetota bacterium
ACGCGGGAGCACGCTCCCCGATCCTGTCTTGTCCCCTCTCCCCTCTCCCCTATCCCCTATCCCCTATCCCTGGTATCCCATGTCCATCATCGCCCAACTCGAATCCTTCCGCATCGTCCCCGTGGTCGTCCTGGAGGACGCCGCCAATGCCGCGCCCCTGGGTGCGGCCATGAAGGCCGGCGGCCTGCCCTGCGCTGAGATCACCTTCCGCACCGCCGCTGCCGCCGCCTCCATCAAGGCCATGTCGGCGGATCCTGAAATCCTCGTTGGTGCGGGCACCGTGCTGACTACCGACCAGGCCCAGGCGGCCGTCGATGCGGGCGCCAAGTTCCTCGTTAGCCCGGGCCTGAGCCCCAAGGTCGTCGAGTGGGCCCTGGCCAAGAACGTGCCCATCATCCCCGGCGTGGTCACCCCCACCGAGATCCAGATGGCCCTCGAGTACGGCCTCAAGGTCGTGAAATTCTTCCCCGCCGGCAATTACGGTGGCGCCAAAACCCTGAAGAGCTTGGCCGCTGTTTACGCCGGCCTGCGCTTCGTGCCCACGGGCGGCATCGACGCCACCAACATTGCCGACTACCTCGGCATCAAGGCCGTGGCCGCTTGCGGCGGCTCCTGGATTTGCACCAATGAGCTGATCAAGGCTGGCAACTGGGCCGAGATCACCCGCCTGACCGCCGAAGGCATCAAGGCGGCCAAGGCCGTCCGTCCGTAATCCCGCACCCCGATTCCCACCGGAGGTGCCACATCACAAGGCACCTCCGGTGGAATTTCTCCGTCTGCAATTGGCTGATGCTCAGGCCTGGTGCGCGGGTCGTAGTCCCTGGCCTCGCCTGGTGGTACTCGGGCTCTTGGTCTGGTTGATGGTTCGTCAGATGGGGGACGGCTTCTACGCCACGCCCCTCAGCGGCATCAACCTCGGCATCCATGAAGCGGGGCACCTGCTGTTCCGCTTCGCCGGTGATTTCGTCATGACCGCCGCCGGTACCGCCACCCAGGTCGCGGCACCGCTGGTGGCGGGCTATGTGCTGCGTCGCCAGGGCGATTGGTTCGGCGTCGCCTTCGCCCTCTTCTGGTGCGGCGTATCCCTGGGGGAAATGTCCGTCTATGCCGGGGACGCCGTGGCCCAGGCCCTGCCCCTGGTGTCAGTGGGCGGGGGCGAGGTCCACCATGACTGGGCCTGGATGCTCGGCGAACTGAACCTCCTGGACCACACCGGGGCCATCAGCGGCCTGATGGCAACCGGCGCCGTGGGCCTCCAGGCCCTCGGTTTCGGGTTCGGTGCCTGGCTGGTGTGGTGCCAGTTCACGACCCCTTCGTCGCCCTGAGGTCGCCCGGCTTTCAACGCCCGCCGATCTTGACCGGCCCGGTGAAGCCGCCCTTGGCACCCTCCTCGGCCACCGTCACCAGGACGGTGATCGCCCGGGCCTTGGCCCCGGGGGCCAGGGGGACTTCCAAGGGTCCAGCGGCGGGATCGGTCTTCGTCGCCACCCGCGCTCCGTCGATCCACACCTCGGCTTGGCCGAGGATCCCGGTGAAAAGGAGGACGCCGCCATCCTTGGCTTGGGCGGCGTAGGGTGTGACGCTGATGCGGTACAGGGCCTGGGTGCCGCCCTTAAAAACCTGGGGCGTCTTGGCTTCGACGTTAGTCCAGGTGTTCTGGTCGTTGTCGGCTACCACCAGGTTCGGGTCGAGGGGTCCGGGGGCGACCGCCGACATTTTCCACCGACCGAGGGTCAGGACCGCTTCCAGTCCGGCCACCGACGGCGGGACCGGGGCAGCAGCGACGGCAATCTTGGTGCTGGCCGGGGCCAGGCCGGGGGCCGTGGCCGTCAGACGCACGGTGCCGCTGCCGGGGGCGGTGGTCAGAATCACCTGGGCGAGGCCATTGAAGAGGCTGTGCTCGGCATCCTGTTCAGGTTCGTGGCAGGTCGGATCGCCATTGCCGATGCCGGCGATGCGGGCCGGGCCCGCAACCGTGAAGGTCGCCTTGGGACCGGCGGTGGGCACCACCCGGCCCTGGGCGTCCACCACTTCGACGGTCACGGGCAGGGTGTCGCGGCCATCGCCGGCCGCCGTCGAGCGCTCGGGGACGAGGCGCAGGGCTGCCGGGGCGCCAGTGGTTTCGACCACATCCCGGGCCACTTCTTGACCGCCCTTGGTGGCCACGGCCTCAAGACGGCCGGGGGCGTAGGCGACCTTCCAGGTGTTGCCCATCAGGCGGTCGACGGGCTGGCTGCCGAGGTCCTTGCCGTCGAGGCTCAGGCGCACGGTGTCTGCATTGGAGAGGACCATCACCGGGATCTCCTGGCCCTCCTTGCCGGCCCAGTTCCAGTGGGGCTGGACCTTGAGGATCGGGCGGTCGTCGATCCACGCCGCCTGGTGGATGTAGGCGGCGGTCTTCGGGAAACCGCACTGGTCGTAGATGCCGAAGTAGGAACCGACCGAAGGCCAGGAATGGGGCGTCGGCTCGCCCCGATAATCAAAGCCGGTCCACACGAAGCCGCCACCCACGAAGGTGCGCTCCGCGATCAGCTTCCAGGCCGCCCGGTGGGTGTTGCCCCAGGGCGCGCGCTGATCGTCCTGGCTGCCGATGATGTTGCGGGGCTTGTCGGTGAACCACTCGCCCCGGGTCATGTACCCCGACGTGTCCTCCGACGACAACACGGGTTTTTCCGGGTAGCGGGTGTGGAAACCGTCGTAAACGTTCTGGTTGTAGTTGAAGCCGACCACGTCAACGGCGTGCGACACGTTGAGGGGAGTCTGGTGGCCGCCGCTCATGGCCGCGGTGACCGGGCGGGTGGTGTCGAGACGCTTCACCACCGCCGACATTTTGCGGACCATCTCATAGCCGGTCTCGGTGCCCTGCATGGACTCCTCGTTGAAGACCGACCACATGATGACACTGGGGTGGTTGCGATCGCGCCGGACCAGCCACTCCAACTGGCCCTGATATTCGGGGCTGATGTTGAAGTTGCGATTTTCGTCCATCACCAGCATGCCCTGGCGGTCGCACTCGGCGAGGAGTTCCCGGGCCGGGGCGTTGTGGCTGGCGCGGTAGGCGTTGGAGCCGAGATCCTTCAAGCGTTTGACGCGCCACGCCCACAGGGAGGGCTGAATGACGGTGCCGACGCCGGCGTGGTCCTGGTGGTTGCAGGTACCCTTGAGTTTCACCGGCTTGTCGTTGAGGAAAAAGCCTTCCTTCGCGTCGAAACGGATGGTGCGGAAGCCACAGGTGGTCTCCACCGCATCGGCCTGTTCCCCGTTAGCGGTGATGGTGGTGCGAACGCGGTAGAGGGTCGGTTCCTCCAGGGACCAACGGCGCGGGGTGCCGGGCACCGTGACATTGAACGTGGCGGTGCCTTCGCCGAGGGCGGCGATCCGACCGGGGCCCGAGGCCCGGGCGACCTCGCGGCCCTCCGGATCCAGGAGAACGCTGGTGACGGTCACGTCGGCGGGTTGGCCAGTGGCGTTCCCGAGGCGGGCTTCCACCGGGATGGTCCAGGTGCCATCGGTCCCCAGCACCGGCTGGGCGAACACGCCGTCCGTCACCACATGCAGGGCGTGGCGTTTCACCAGGGCGGTCTGGCGGTAGATGCCCGCGCCCTCGTACCACCAGCCCTCCTGCTCGACGGCATCGACCTTGACGGCGATCACATTCTGTTCGCCGCCGTACTTCGCCATCTGGGTCAGGTCGATGGTGAACCCGGTGTAGCCGGAAAAGTTGCGGTGCATGACCGTGCCGTTGACCCACACGGTGGCGTGGGTGGCGATGCCCTCGAACTGCAGTTCGATGTGCTTGCCCTTGTCGGACTCGGGCAGGGTGAAGCGCTTACGATACCAGCCAAAACCCCGGGGCCGGTAGCCCTGGGAAAGGTTGGCCTCCTTATCGAAGGGGCCCTCCACCGCCCAGTCGTGGGGCAGGTCGAGGACCCGCCAGGCAGTGTCATCGAACACCGTGGCCGCCGCGCCGACGGCGTTCCCGGCCTTGGCGTAGCCGTAGGTCGCCCCGTGCCCCTTCACCTCGGGAAACGGGATGTCGCCGAGGTGGAAACGCCAGCCCGGGTCGAAGGACAGGACCTCGCGGTCGGCGGCGGACACGCCAACGAGGGCGGCGAGGGTCAACACGAGGACGGGACGCACAGCCATGGGATCTCCGGGACGAGCAAGTTTCTACGGGAGGGGAATTAACATGTTGAATCCTCCGTAGGGGCCCACTCACCACGTCGATCACACGCCAAGCGGGGGGCCGGGCTTGTCCAGCGTCGGATCAGCCAAGCATGCCGCCCCGATGGACGGTGCCGCGTGATCGAATCCCTGCTGCGGGCGACCCGCCTCATCCCCCTGCCCGTCGCCTGGTGGCTGGGGAGTCTGCTGGGCGAAGCCGTGGCCCACCTGCCCATGCGGGATGTCCGGCGCTGCCGCAGCCACTTGGCCAAGGCCTTTCCGGACCGGGATGCGGCGTGGGTGGAGCGCACCACCCGAGCCTGCTTCCGGCATTTCGGGGCCACCGCCCTGTGGACCATCGCCAGCCTACGGCGGACCGTGCCGGAACTGCGCCGGGGCCTGGCCCTGGAGGGTGCTGAAAACATCCGTGAGCTGTGGGCCGCTGGCCGGCGGGGCGAGGGCACGGTGGTCTACACCGGCCACCTCGGAAATTGGGAACTGCTGTCCCGGACCTTCGCCAGCGTCATCCCCTCCTGCGTCATCGGCCGCAAACTCCGCAGCCCGGTGGCCGATGCCATCGTTCGGGGCATGCGAGCCCAGGGTGGGGCGACGATCATCGACCAGGACGACGACGTACGGGTGATCGTCCGCCACCTGCGAGCCGGGATGACCGTGGCGACCCTCGCCGACCAGGACATCCCCCACCTCAATGGCGTGTTCTGCCCATGGTTCGGCGACCAAGCCTGGACCCCCAGCGCCCCGGCGGCCCTCGCCCTGCTGGCCCGGGCCGCCGTCATGCCGGTGTTCCTGCTGCGCCGCCACGGCCGGTGGGTTGTCCATGCCGGGCCCCGGGTGCGCTTCCCCAAGGGCCCCGACCGGGACGCCGACATCCAGGCCATCACCGCCTGGGCCACGGCCTACCAGGAACGCCTGGTCACGGGCTCGCCCCACCAGTGGGTGTGGTGGCACAAACGCTGGCGGACCCGGCCGCCGGTGGCCGCTGCGTGACCATGCCCCCCTCCGGGACCGCGCGCCGCTGGCGCGCTCGAAAAACTCCATGACCGCATGCGGGCCAGCGGCCAGCGGTCCCAGGAACGACGCCCGGGGGCGAAGCCCGGCGGCTTGTCCACGGGGGCGGCTTCCGGATAAAGTGCTGCCCATGTCCACGCTCCTCGCCCCCGCCTCCGTCGGCCCCCGCCGGGGCATCCGTTCCGCCGGCAACTGCCTCGCCCTGCCCGAGGCCCGCTGGAACAGCCGCTTCCTCAAGGCCACCCGGGGCGAAGCCGTGGATCGGACGCCCATCTGGCTGATGCGCCAGGCCGGCCGCTACATGCAGCACTACCGGGGCATCCGGGCTGGCACCTCGTTCCTCGACCTGTGCAAGGACCCGGCCCGGGCCACCGAGGTCACGGTGTTTGCCCAAGAATGGTTGGGAGTCGATGCGGCGATTATTTTCAGCGACATCCTGGTGGTCCTCCAGGCCCTGGGCATGCCCCTGGAATTCGTCGGTGGCGAGGGCCCCCACCTGCCCCAGCCGATCCGGGGACCGTCGGATGTGGACGCCCTGCGGGACCCCCTCCAGGCCGCCGCCGACCTCGACTACGTCTACCAGGCGATCCGCCAGACGAGCGCCGCCCTGGCCCCCGACATCCCCCTGATCGGCTTCTGCGGTGCGCCCTTCACCCTCGCCTCCTACGCCCTGGAGGGCGGCTCCTCCCGCCAGTTCGCCAAGACCAAGGCCTTCATGTACCGCGAGCCCGACGCCTGGCATCGGTTGTCGGCCCGCCTGGCAGCGACCTGCGCCCACTACCTGAACCACCAAGTGGCGGCCGGCGCCTCGTGCCTGCAGATTTTCGACTCGTGGGTCGGCAACCTGACCCGCGACGACTTCCGCGAGTTCGTCGCCCCCCACTTGGCGACCCTGGTGAGCCACGTCGTCGACGGCGTGCCGGTGATCCTCTTCGGCACCAACACCGGCCACCTCATCGACCTGATCCGCGACTGCGGTGCCGATGTCGTGGGCCTGGATGGCACCGTCGAACTGGGCGACGCCCGGGACCTCCTCGGCACCCAGGTGGCGGTTCAGGGCAACCTCGACCCGACCCTGCTGTTCGCCCCCCAGGACCGTTTGGCCGCCGCCACCCGCGACGTCCTGGCCCAGAACGCCGGCCGACCCGGCCACATCTTCAACCTCGCCCACGGCGTGCTGAAAGAGACGGACCCGGAACAGGCCCGATATTTGGTGGAACTGGTTCACGGGGGGTGATGGGACACCCGCGATCGGTTTTCCGTCGTTGAATCCGCATCCCCATGGCCAGACCATCGGCCATGACTCAACGACCTGCGACCCGGGGAGCCCTTGCTCGCGCCGGCCATGCCCCCCGAACCGTCAAAGCGGAACTGCGGGCCAACCTCGTGGCCGCCCTGCAGGCGGGCAAGCGGCCCGAGGTCCTGTTTCCTGGCCTGGTCGGCTACGCCGAGACCGTGATTCCCCAGGTGGTCAACGCCATCCTGGCGGGGCACGATGTGCTGCTGCTGGGCTTGCGGGGCCAGGCCAAGACCCGCCTCGCCCGTAGTCTGGTGGGCTTATTGGATCCGGCCGTTCCGGCCCTGGCGGGGGATCCCCTCCGTTCCCACCCCTTGGCCCCAGTGGGGGCCGTGGCCGAGGAAATCGTGGCCCGGGATGGGGACCAGGCGGTGGTGGAGTGGCTGCTTCCCGCCCAGCGCTATGGCGAAAAACTTGCGACCCCGGATGTCGCGGTTGCCGATCTGGTCGGCGATGTCGATCCGATCCGCGCCAACCGCCTGGGCTACGACCTCGGGGATCTGCGGGCGGTGACCTTCGGCATCATCCCTCGCACCAACCGTGGCATTTTCTGCATCAACGAACTGCCGGACCTCAGTCCGCGCATCCAGGTGGCCCTGTTCAACATCCTGGAGGAGCAGGATGTGCAGGTGCGCGGCATCCCCCTGCGGCTGCCCCTGGATCTGATGCTGGTGTTCACCGCCAATCCGGAGGACTACACGTCCCGCGGGCAGATCATCACCCCCCTCAAGGACCGCATCGGCAGTCAGATCCTGACCCACTACCCGCGTACGCGGGACGAAGGCGTAGCGATTCTGCGCCAAGAGGCCCACGCCGAGGGGGCGGGGGGTGTTGTGCCGGTGATCCCACCGCTGTTTGACGACCTCATCGAGGAAGCCGCCCGGGCGGCGCGGGTCAGCGAATTCGTCGACACCTCCTCGGGCGTCAGTGCCCGCCTGACGGTCGCGGCCCGGGAACTGCTGCACGCCCAGGTGCTGGCCCGGGGCCTGCGGACTGGCGAACCACGGCCCCGGGCCCGCCTCATCGACCTCCCCGCGACCCTCGCCGCCATGACCGGCAAAATCGAACTGGCCTACGAGGGCGAGCAGGAGGGCCCCCTCAAGGTCGGTTGGCATGTACTCGGGGAAGCCATCAAGGTCTTGTGGGCCGAGCGCTTGCCGCCGGTGATCAAGGATGGGGAGGACGAGCGGGAAATGGGGCCATGGAAAACCATCCTGCCGTGGTTCGCCGCCGGCCACCGTTTGGAATTGTCGGATCAGGCCCCGGAATCCGACCATGCCGCCGCCCTGGCCCGGGTTCCCGGCCTAGCCGAGATCGCCCAACTCCTCCTGCCCCATCCGCCGGAGGAAGGCCCCTTATGGCAGGAATTCCTGGTCGAGGGCCTCTTCCAGGGCGGTGCCCTGGCCCGGGAGGATTCCGCCCGGGGCCTCGTCTACAGCGACCTCCTGACCAGCCTCATGCGTGGGCGGGGCAACGCCTGAAATGGACTTCGCTTACCAGCACCTCGACTGGCGCGAATTGGCCAACCGCCGGGCCCGGGACGAACGGATCGACGAGTTGTTTCGTCGCCTAATGCTGGCCCTGGACGGCGATGTCGACGAGGCCATCCGGCAATTAGAGCAGGCCGGGGCCCGCCTGCGGCAGCAGCTCGGTTTTGATGCGCGACAGTTCGAGGAGCGCCTGCGGGAGGCCAAGATCATCAGCGGTGAACCCGGGGAGCGCCGCCTGACGGCCCGGGGCCGCCGGGACCTGCGGGCCGGGGCCTTGGAGAACGTCTTCGGCCGCCTGCGGGCCGGGGGCATCGGCGATCACCGTCTGCCTCGGCCCGGTACCGCCGTCGCCGATCCGGGTGGGGAATTACGCCCCTGGCGGCCGGGCGATCCCTCCGAGGACCTGGCCCTGCGGGAGTCCTGGCTGAACCACCTGCGCAGTGGCGGCGATCTCGCCGATGACGACCTGGTGGTGCGCGGCCGGGATGCCGCCACCGGGGCCGCCCATGTCATGCTGCTGGATATCAGCCACAGCATGACCCTCTATGGCGAGGACCGCATCACGCCGGCCAAGCAGGTCGCCCTGGCCTATGCCGAACTCCTGCGCCGCCGGTTTCCCCGGGACAGCCTCAACATTCTCCTCTTTGGCGATGACGTGCGGGAGGTATCCGTGGCGGATCTACCCGAGATCTCCAACGGCCCTTTCCACACCAACACCTGCGAAGCCCTGCGCCGGGCAGCGGAAATCCTCGCCCGCAAGCACCAGCCCAATAAACGGGTGGTGATGATCACCGACGGCAAACCGACGGCGCTTTTCACCGGCGTCGGCTCCGGCCGTCAGTTGACGATCAATTCGAGCTATGGCCTGGATCCCGAAATCGTCACCGCGACTCTCAATCAAGCCGCCCGGTACCCGCGCCTCCACCTCGACCTCACGGTCTTCATGGTCGCCTCGGACCCCTACCTGGAGCGCTTCGTCGACCGCCTGACCACCGTCAGCCATGGCCGGGCCTTCAAGGCTGACTTGGCCAGCCTCGGGGACCAGGTCCTGCAGCAGATGTTTGGCGGTCGCCGGACGAGACGGCCCTCGTCGTGACCGAGCGGGGTGAGGCGCCTCGATAACCGGCTGCGACCCGACCTTGCGAACCTTGCGGTCCACACCTTCACCAACTGGGGGCGGCAGGATCCATGGAAACCACGGGCGTCTTCCGACGTTGTCCTGGAGGGGGCGGCATTCCATCAACGACGTTCACGCGTTGTGAGGCGTTACGGGCTCGATGAATCCATCATGGCGTTCGCCGCAGCCTCTGCCCGGGGGGCGATCGGTGGGCAGAGGCGTCGGAGCGTGAGGTGCGCCGGCAAAATCAGGGCAAGGCCCATGTAGACGATCGTGAAGAAACTGAGCGTCCAACCGTCGAGCCAAACCGGCAGGCCAGCAGAGGTTCCTCCGTGCATGAAATTCAGGTCAGCGGGGGCCTGATCCAACCAACCGAGGGTGTCCGCCAGGCGCAGGCTGAGGACGACGATGGTGATCTGGGCGATGCCAAACCAACCGCCCAGGGAATGATACCCATAGCGACGAAGAAGGATGACCATGGCCACCGGGTGGATGGTGTGAAACCAATTCGCGAGTCGTTGCGTAAGGGGTATCTGATCATCAAGCAGGAATCCGGTGGCCCCGGTCACACCATGCCCGGTCATCGAACTGATGGCATCCAGGGTCCATCCGACATTGATGCTCAATGAAGCCGCCGTGACCCCCGAAAGAAGTCGCAGGTCCCCGAGGAGAAATCCAACCCAGGTGACGATCAAGGTGACATGGCAAAACCAACACAACGACCAGGGATTGCCGTACACCGTCACCG
>CAIUVD010000106.1 GCA_903902515.1 uncultured Planctomycetota bacterium
CTCCCCCTGCCCCCCTTCCCTTGCCCCCGTCCCATTCCGAGGGTATCCTCGTTCGTGATCTATCTCGCCTCCCAAAGTCCCCAGCGCGTGATGCTGCTGCGTCGGGCCGGTATCCCCGTCACCGTGGTGCCGTCCACGGCCGATGAGGAGACCATCCAATCCCGTCATCCCCAGGCCCTGGCCCTCGACCGGGCCCGGCACAAGGCTGAGGGAGCGGTCTTGCCGCCGGGGGCCACCGGACTGGTGCTGGCGGCGGACACGGTGGTCGCCCTCGGGCTGACCTTGTTCGGCAAACCCACGGATGATGCCGATGCGGTGCGGATCCTCTCGGCCCTCCAGGGCACGACCCACGCCGTCCACACCGGCCACCATGGGGTGCGGGTGGTGGATGGCCAACGGCTGGGCGAGGCCTCGGCCGTGGCCTCTGCCAAGGTCACCATGCGGCCCCTGGCCCGGGCTGAGATTGATGGCTACCTGGCGACCGGCGAGCATCGCGGACGGGCCGGGGCTTACGCCATTCAGGAAACCGGGGACCGCTTTGTGACCGAGGTCCAGGGCTCGTTGGAGACGGTGATCGGCCTGCAGGTGGCGGCCGTTGCCCGCCTGTGGCGCGAGTTGACGGATACGTCGCTGCCGGGGTACGTGCCATGATCGCCATCGTCTCGGACCTTCACAGTAATCTTGAGGCGGTCACGGCCGTGATGGCTGAGTGCGATCGCCTGGGGGTCACGGAGTACCTGTGTTTGGGCGATGTCATCGGCTACGGCCCAGACCCGGTGGCGGTGGCCAAAATCGCCCAGACCCGTTTTGCGGTGTCGCTGATGGGCAATCACGAGGAGGCTCTGGTTACCGGCAAGCACCGCTTTAATCCCCACGCGGCCCAGGCCATCGACTGGACCCGCCGCTGCCTGACGGCGGCCGGCGGCGACATCATTCCGTGGTTCAAGGAACGGAAGACCTTCGCCCTCCGGGGCCGTCTGCTGCTGGTTCACGGCTCAATTTACGACCCGGTCCACGACTACGTCGATGAGCCGGAGAATCCGATCGAGGCCGAAGCCATGATCAGCACCCTCAGTAGCGATTTCAGCGGCTTTGACATCTGTTTCGCCGGCCACAACCACACCCCGTTCCTGGCCACCACCATGGGCGTGATGGTGCCCCACGATGCCCATCGCACCTTCCGGGTGCCCAAGGGCCACAAGGCCTACGTCTGCGTTGGCTCCGTGGGCCAGCCCCGGGACCGGGATGTGCGCTCCAGTTTCGCCACCTTTGATGGTGAAGCCCTGACCTTCCACCGGTTGGCCTACGATGTGGCCACGACCCAGGCCAAGATCCGGGCCGCTGGCCTCAATGGATTCCTCGCGGAGCGGCTTGGCGAAGGGATTTAAACCACGGTTCCGCCGTCAGTGATATGGGCGGCTCGCCCATGTTTCTCAGCGCGTAGGCCCACGGGCAAGCCGCCCGTGCCACCCTGCGGTCTCAGGCCGCCGTGATGGTCATGACCACGGCGGAGCCATCGCTAGCCGCCAAGACCTGTTCAATCAGGCCCGGTCGGCGCAGGCGCTCGGCCAGCGTGGCCATCAGGCGGAGGTGTTCGACCCGTTCCTGAATCCGCGCCGCCAGCAACAGAATGAGGTGCACCGGCTGGCCGTCCCGGGCGTCATAGGCGATGCCGCTCTGGCTGATGCCAATCGTCACCAGGCAGGCAGGCAGGTGCGGTAGCCGGGCGTGGGGCAGGGCGATGCCGCCACCAATGGCGGTCGTGGCCACATCTTCCCGGTCGAACAGGGCGGACAGGAAGCCGCTACGGTCCTTGGCGGAAAACCCATTGGCCGTGATTTCAGCCAGGGCCACCAGAGCATCCCGTCGGGTGGTGATGTCACGGGGCAGGAACACCACCCGGGCTGGGTCAAGGAAGGGCGCCAGCTCGACCGGATGGAAGGTCATGGGGCTGAATTTCAGCGGTTCTCGAACTCGGCCAGCAGGTCGATCAGCCCCTGGGCCGTCTTCACCTGGTGGAGGAATTCGCAAAAATGTTCTTTGCGGATCTGGCTGGCAAAGGATTTCATCAACCCAAGGTGGTTGTCCTTCTGATCCGGCGGCGTGAGGAGCAGAAACACGCTGTGAACGGGCTCGCCGTCGAGGCTGTCGAAGTCGAGGCCGCCTTCGGCCTGGCCATAGGCGCACAGGATCTCGGGAACGATGGCCGTTCGGCAGTGGGGGATGGCAATGCCGTGGCCGATACCGGTGGACCCGATGGACTCCCGCTGGAGGGCTCCTTCGACGATTTCAGCAACCTGGGCCGGCGTCAATTTCCGGGCTCGGCCGAGGGCTTCAGCGAGTGCGGTGATGACCGTCCGCTTGTCGGCGTCGGCCGACAGGTGGGTGAACGTCTTGGCGACGATCACCTGCGACATGCGGGGAGCGGACATCGGTGAGGACTCCATGGAGGAAGGATGTGCAACTTATGAATCGAATGTCCGCCCGTCAAGGTTGGCGACCAACATTTGACCCCTTGCCGACTCCCCACCTCGTCAAGGCTAGGCCCTTGTGCCAGCCGTACTCCTCGAAAGTCCAGACAACCCCTTGGTGAAGGAGCTCCTCCGGCTTCACGACACCCGGGGCCGACGCGAGGCCGGACGCCTGGTGGTGGAGGGCCGCCGGGCCATCGACGGCTGCTTGGCGGCGGGTTGGCACCCGGTGGTCCTCCTGGTGCGTCAGGGCGAGGACATTCCTCCGACGTGGCCCGAGGTGCGGGCCATGAGCCCTCGGGTCGCCGCCCGCCTCAGCCAAGCCAGTACGCCTTCGGGCTACCTCGCCGCCTTTGCCCTGCCGGATCCCGGGCCCGTGGATCCCGCCGCCGGTGGGGTGGTCCTGGCGGACGTCGCCGATCCGGGCAACACGGGCACCCTGATCCGCACGGCGGCGGCCTTGGGCCTGCGTCAGGTGGTCTGTCTGGGCGGCGCCGATCCCTGGTCGTCAAAGGTGGTGCAAAGCACCGCCGGGGCCCTGCCCCTGGTGCGGGTCTGGACGCCGCCCATTGCCGAGGGCCTGACGGGGCTTGCCGGTGGTGCACCCCGTACCGCCCTGGTGGTCCACGGCGGCTCCCACCCCCGGTCCTTGGCCCCGGGGCCCCGGTGGGTGGTGGTTGGCGGCGAGGCCCGGGGCATTCCCGACGCGTGGTTGGCCCAGTGCGACGAGCGTCTGACCCTTCCGATGCCGGGCGGAACTGAAAGCCTCAACGCCGCTGTCGCGGGTTCGATTGCGGCTTATCTGGTGGCCATGGCCTGATCCGCCAGGGCCACCTTGTCTTTGCGGCTCAGGCGTTTGATGGCGGCTTCCCGGCGCAGGGCGGCAGAGCGGTCGGCACACGCCTCGGACCAGGCGAGTTCCACGGGCCCCCGGGCCCGGGTGTAGCGGGCCCCGGTGCCGGCGTTATGGGCCGCGACCCGGGCTTCGACATCCGTGGTCCAGCCGCAATACAGGCTGCCATCGCGGCAGCGCACCAGGTAAACAAAGGCGGCCATCGGGATCAGGCCGTCACCGTCGCCTCGATCCGCAGTCCCCGGGGACCATGGTAGGCACCGATGGTGGCCACTTCCCGACTGCAGCGGCAGGCCGCGAGGGCGGTCGAAAGGGTGCCACTGACGCTGCCGCCCCGGACGGCGATGGCGGTGCCATCGGGCCGATGCCACCAGGCCAAGCGGATCTCGCCACTGAAGGAACCGGTGTCTTGCCGGGGATGGAATTCGCTGAAGCGGACCACCTCGAGACAGCCATGACGCAAATCCGCAAGGCTGGCCGTGCCCGGTGGTACCAGCAGGGTGCCCCGCTGGCCCCGGGGCGGCCGCCCCAAAACCTGCATCCACCGGCCACTGCCATGGAGGCCCGTCAGGGTGTCATCGACCACCAGGGGCTGATGGGCGGCGGCATAGCCATGCTCATCAAAGCGGTAGGCCGCCAGGCTCGGCACCCGGGCATCGACCGCGACACCCAGGGGTTCGCCGCCCTGGCGGGCCAGCACCGGCTGGCCGAGGGTCAGGCCGTTGATGCCCCGGGCATGGAGGGCGGCATCCGCATGACTGGCGTACCACCCCAAGAGACTCGCCACGTCGTCGTCACGGATCAGCACGGGCAGGTTCCCCGAGGGTGGTGCCCCGGCCCCGGCCAGGGCCCGGACACCCTGGGCCGCCTCGGCGACCCGCTCCCCCAGGCGCAGGTCCTGGAGGCTGGCCCCCTCGGTCCGGTCATAGACCTCCACTTCTGCTCCCCCGCCGTCCGGTCGATGGAGCAGCACGAACTCGGCGTAGCAGGAGGTTTTGCGCTCCCGCAGATCCAGGCCCTGGTGGTTGATCAGGCGGCGGTCGCTAACGGTGGCGAACAGTTCGAGGGTACTCGGCCTGACCCAGGGTGCGGCGCGGCAGGTGGCGGCCACGATTTCGGCTTGGCGGGCCAGGGCCCCGGCCCCGTCATTGGCGATGGCCTGATCCACCAGGCCCCCGGCGGTGGCCAATTTGGCGGTCACCGCCGCCCCACCATCGGCCTCGCTGGTCGCCAGGCCGATGAAGGTGTCAGGCGCCGCCACGCCGTCTCCACCGGGTTCCGGCAGGATCCAGGCGGGGGCTTGGGCGGCCCGGGCGGCGACCAGGGCCTCCCGCAGGCGCGTGCGTAATTCGTCAGCACCATCCCCGGACCCGAGGGTGAAGGAGGCCTCCCCCTGGCGACCCTCGACCGCCGGCAGAGCCAGCCAAACGGTGGTCCGGGCGGCCCGGGCCTCGCGCTCGCTCTCCACCTCCAGGAAGGTCAGGTACCGCTCAAAACGGCGGGTCGTGACCTGCGAAACCTGCCATTGGGCGATTTCGGACTGGTGACGGAGGACGGAGGCGACGACCACGGGATCCATGGCGCGACAGTACCCCGACATTGCTCCGACACCAGATCCGCGATAAGGGAACGGCGAGGAAGTGACCGCCATGGCCTGGATCGACAACCTGTTTCGTATCATGCAGGAGAAGAAAGCCTCCGACCTGCATATGACCTCCGAGCATGTGCCCATGATCCGCGAAAGCGGCGACATGGTGCCCCTGCCCGGCGTCCCCAAGCTGACCCGCGAGCAAATGCAGCAGATTCTCATGGAGATCTGCCCGGATCGCAACAAAAAGCAGTTTGAAGAGACCTGGGACACGGACTTTGCCTACGCCCTGGAGGGGGTGGGTCGCTTCCGCGCCAACTTCTTCATGGACCGTTTCGGGCCCGGGGCGGTCTTCCGCCTGATCCCGTCCAAGATTCTGAGCGCGGAGCAGCTGGGCCTGTCGCCGGGCATCATGAGCCTCGTGAATTACAAAAAGGGCTTGGTCCTGGTCACCGGTCCCACGGGTTCCGGCAAGTCGACGACCCTGGCGGCGATGATCGATTACATCAACGCCACCCGTAACGAACACATCATCACCATTGAAGACCCGGTGGAGTTCACCCACCCGGCCAAGAAGTGCCTGGTCAACCAGCGCGAGGTCCATCAGCACACCAAGTCCTTCGCCGCCGCCCTGCGCGCCGCCCTGCGCGAAGACCCGGACATCGTACTGGTCGGCGAAATGCGCGACCTCGAAACCACCCGCATCGCCATCGAAACCGCCGAAACGGGCCACCTCGTCTTCGGCACCCTGCATACCAGCACCGCCTCCAGCACCGTCGACCGCATCATCAACCAGTTCGCCGCCGAGGAGCAGGAGCAGATTCGCCTGATGCTCGCCGGCTCCCTGCGCGGCGTGGTGGCCCAGAACCTCCTCAAAAAGAAGGGCGGTGGCCGCTGTGCCGCCCAGGAAGTGATGATCGTGACCCCCGGCGTCGCCAGCCTGATCCGCGAAGGCAAGACCTTCCAGCTGCCCAGTCAGATGCAGGTCGGCGCCCGCTACGGCATGATCCTCCTCAACGACGCCCTCGAAAAACTCGTCCGCGACGACAAGGTCGAACCCCTCGAAGCCTATGACCGGTCCGTCGATAAAGAGGACATGGCCAAGAAGCTCAAGGGTTTAGGCCACGATATCGAAGCCATGATGGCCAGGGAAAAGGAAGAGGCCGGTAAGGCCTCCCAACCCGCCCCCCCAGCTCCCACCATGACCACCCCCTCGGCCAAACCCCGGGACCTGGGAGCCACCGCCCCCGCCGCCCCCAACCAACCACTCCCTGGGGCTCAACCTGGGGCGCAGTGGAAGCGGCCGGGGACATGATGGGTGTTCACGAGAAGCGGGGTGCGGGCGGCTTTCCTGTGGGGGAATCCGACAGGGGGGATGTGGCATCGGGTTTGGAGCTGCCTACCATCACGGCCCAATCCATGTTTTTTCACGCTCCTCTTAAAGCCGCTGATCGACCTGTTTCAGGCGTGGCCGGTGCAGGTAGTCGTCGTGGCACGACACTCATCGAATTGATTATGGCCTTTGCCCTTCTCTCCACGGCTATCATGGTGGTTTTCGGTGGCGTAGTAAATGTTCGTCAATTGCAGATCAGTACCCAATCCCAAGAATTGGCCATCATCACCGTCGGCAACATCCTGAATCGATATTCTGGTGCCAGTGTCTTTGAGATATCCACTTGGATGGACAGTGGCAGCCATCTCGCTGAAGTTGATTCCCCGATGACTGACTGGACGACTCTTGAGACGGTCCAGGGGCTTGGTCTCGTATCATCGGAGTTGGGTGCTTTTGTCGATCCTGCTACTCAAGAGGAAGCCCAAAATCTCCGGTTCACCGTGGGTTTTTACCGGGTCATTAACAATGTCACCGCTACCGGTTCCCTGGCAACGGGTCCTGGTCAAGAGGGTCTCTGGGGCAACCAGCATGCCACCCAACTGTTGACGGTTGCGGATCAATTGCACGACCGGTCCTTGTCGTTGGCGGATAACGCCAGCCGCCGGGCCCCCTATCAGATCATTGACCCAAGCGATACGACCGAAGTCAGCGTTCATCATCCGGTGGCCATTATGGTCATGGCCTGGATGGTCGACCCCCGGGGTGGTCAGCCGCGTCTCCTCCATGAGGTTGTTGGCATGGTAGGTACGCCATGAGGAGGTCCTGCACCCGACCCGGTTTCAGTTTGATGGAACTGATGATCGTTATTTTGCTAATTTCGGTTTTCTTAACGGCGATCAACTATTTTCTGCGATCGATCGTTCGTTGGGAACGGACTTCCTATGCCCAAAATGAACTCGCCGAGGATATCGCCCGTGTTTGGACGGAATTGGGCACTGATTTTAACGTCAGCACTTGGTATACCGGTGGAGTGACGTCACCATTGCCGGCGACGTTTGTGGATGATCGGGCGGCGTTTTACGTCCCCTTCGTAACCCAACCCGATGTTCCCATTGCCGCCCCAGGGGATGTGAACCTGGCCATTTTCAGCCGTATAGGCGACTATGCCGCCCCCTATCGGATCGACCAAGCCACCTGGGCCTTTTCCGGTCTGGCTCGGCAGCGCGACATTGATGCGGTCATGCCGGGTGCCCTGGCTGACGCGGCTTTGGCCCCCAGTGGGGAATTCAGCGAAGGAACCACTTACGAAAATAGTTATTTTGCCCGGAGCCAGGAGATCATCTTTGTACGCTGCCTCTTGGGGTCGTTGAACTCGACCACGGGTGCACCCTTGGACGTTGCCGGTATACCGCCATCGCAAATGCAGCGCCCAGCGGAGCTTTTCCGAGCACCGACACCCGCTCAGCGCAGCTCGGGTTTCCCGAACATCAGCGCGTGGTGGCAACGACCCAACAATGAGGCGGCCCTCGGGGTCTTTTATCCTTCGCCCTACATTAGGAACCCCGTGACGGATACCTGGAGTTTGCGTAGTGATCCAGTGACTTCGGCGCCCCTTCCTGACGCCTATGGGGTGGTGATGGATGGCGCCTACCTGAATATCAGTCAGGGTGTGGCCCAGATTGAACCTCTTCTTGAACAGCACGGTAATCCGAGTCGCACTGCGCAGGCCGTGGCTGATGTTCGTTTTCTTGGTTACCAGGTCGTGCGTTCACCGGTTGGGTTTGGACGTCTAGTACGTACGTACGTCATTGTCGATCCAGCAGAAGCACCTGCTCCAGGGGTCGATCCCGGTCAGAGCATCGCCAATGACCCCGCGTTGAATAGCTACCTGGTGGTCGACAAGGTCCTTTCCGATCATGTGGTGCGAGTGCGGTTTGAGACCGCCCGCCATGATGCCCTGCTCGGGGTGAATGGGATCCGCGCAACAATTTTCTTTGCCCGCCTGGGCGAGCGTCCAGGCGAGGGCAATACCCTGATCCTCCGCCAATCGGTGACCATGATTTTCACCATGCGGGGCGCCAATACCGCCGCTGACCAGGTGAATTGGTCTGCCGTGGTACGTCCGAGTTCCGGACCAGTCCCTTTCACATATCCCTGAAGTCGTCTCGAGAGGTTCCCATGAGTGGTCACATGTATCCCGGATTGCCGTCGCCCCATCGGACTGGCTTTGCTTTGGCTCTGGCCTTGATGCTGGTCTCTGTCCTGGTGGTTGCCCTGATGCTGGCAACGGACGGAGCGGTGTCGACGAGTCAGCAGACCCAGCGCTTGCGGGTCGGCAATGACGCCGCTTTCGCCGTTGAGGCAGTCCTTCTGCGGCGTGAGCATGATGTTATTCGCTTGGCAAACATCGGCGATGCGAGCAAGTTCTCCACCTGGTCGACAGGTAATTCGGATGACGGGCTTGGTCGTCAGAATTATGGTGTCGACACCATCAATGGTTTTGATGTCTTGTGGAAGATCGAGCCGCTGCGGACCGCGCCCACCGGCCATGTGGGCCGTGCGGTGAGTATCATTCCTAACCTTACCAATCCATCACCAGACCCCGCAGGATATGCCTCCGAGGAAAAGACTCGGGCCCGGGTCGCTCGTGGCGAGCGGGATAACGACAGTGTTTATCTTTTCAGAATTGCTGCGGAGGCACGTGACCACGTTCCAGCCAATGCGACGACGGATGGTGAACGTCGAGCGCAAGGTGTCCGTATTGTCAATATCACGGGAGAGCCCCTCTTCCGGAACGTGATTTTCTACGCCCAAGCTGGCAAGAAAGGTGATCTAGAGCTCTCCCATGCGGATCCCATCCGTCTTGAAGGCAGTGTCCACTCCAATGGTGCCATTTATCTGGGCGGGGGGTTGCGTATTAATGATCGACTTGCCCAACGGGGTTCCGTCAACGGTGATCTGTTGCCGACGGCTTCGATCATCGGCCCAGAGACAAACCCGGCTACTGGAGACCCATCGCCGGTTCGTGTGGTTGGACTTGATGGGGTCTTTCGCCTCAATAAGCCGTTAATGTTTAGTATTCTCAACGATTTCCCGATCAGCAATACGTCAGTTTCAGCCCTTGGGGTACCAACGGGTAATTGGACGGCCACAGGAAGTTATCGTATTGATGCCGGTGACTTCCCGACGTCGGAAACAGCCGGGAACCTGATGGATTTGACGAATAACCTGACGAGCATCAATCCCTATCGCATCACCGACGCTTCTGGGGCGGTGACCCGCGGACCGCTGGATGGAGTTATTCCAAGCCTAACAGTCTCGCCTCCCATTTTGGCCGGAACTACCTCCGCACGTGCTATAAACAATGTGGCTATCACCAGCGATAATGACGCGCGTGATAGCCAGAGAACGGCAGCGACAGCGCGGTGGAGGGCGATTGCCCAGGCTACCTTTGAGAACCAGGTCCGTACCCGTGAGAACGGAGGGCTCTTCAAGCCTGTGAGCGAGTCCATTAAAACCCGTGGATTGGAGCCCCAAGTTCTGGAGTACAGAGATATGGACGGTCGTCCAGAAACGGATGAACACGAGTTTGCGATGCCCATCTTTTTGGATGGCAGTGGTCGACCCTCCACCAATGTGGCCGCGAATGGTGCTGGCAACCCGATCATCGAATCGCCCGGTCCCTTCCTTTCCAATGCGCTGGGGACGAGTAATGCGGTGATGGCCAGGGAACCCACGGGGACTGGCTGGTCTGTTCGTCTTGGTGCTCCGCCCTATGGCCCCGCCGTACCGAGCCAGGCCATGGGTCTCATCATTCGTGAGCGGCCCGTTCCAGACACCGACTACTGGCCTGGCGCCGCCACAGTTCCCTTGGTCCACCAATTCCATCCCCGCTACATGCCCTATGCCTATGGAAAGCAGTGGTATCCGACGGTCTCACCCTTCACGACCATGGATGTCAGCGATAATTTGATGAGGACGTGGAGGTTTGATGGGCCTTCGCCGTCCGTTATGGCCAACATCAGTTTGGCCCCGGCTAATCGGGTGGCCACCTACCAAGGTTCCGGCCGCTTGACCATGAGTGCGGCCAACAACCCGGGCCCGAGCAGTAGCAATACGGGCGCTTTCAACGATTATACCGGTTACTTGTATCCGATCACCAGTACTAGCCAGGCCATCTACCGTCGTCAGTTTTATTATCGTGATGGTTGGCGTTTTACGCATTTGGGCAAATACCGTCCGAACGAGAGTGCAAACGGTTTAAAATTAGTTCTGTACCGGGATGCTGATGGTAGCACTCCTACCGAAAATACCTACCAGGATGAATTTCGGACCAACGCGGGGGCCTCGACCACCAACCCTGCTCCTGCCTTTTCCCCTCTCCCATTTGCCGTGGGCAATGGCTTCCCCCTGCTGAGCGGAGCGAGTGCGCCCACCACCATGGTGGCCGTGGTGCTGCCGGCGGGTGGGATTGTTCAGGTCTCCAATGGTATTCCCGGTTGGGCGACGCAACCAACCCTCCCCACCACGGGGTATTGGTCCGCCCGGTGGGTTGGGTTCTGGCGTCCTCCCACTACCGGGTCCTACACCTTCGCGGTTACTCGTTCTTCAGGGGATGCGAGTTCCATGGCCCGGGTTTGGCTTGATGGAGAACGCGTCGCGGAGACGGGTACGACTTGGAACGTTGGTACAATCAGTTATGCCCCAACTGTTCCGGACCCGAAGGGCTACCATGCGGGAACAAATTACCACTTGGTTATTGAATATGCCTGTGGCGCCCCAGGCTTGCCATACGCGGCGCCAGTGGTTTCTTACGGTGGGGCGGCGGCCGGCACACTTCAGAACGCACAGGTATTCCCTCCCAACACGGTCGGCGCTGTCCCAGCGCAGCCAGCGCCCACGGTGCCATTGGCCAGTTTTGAGGCCATCCAATGTCGTATCGATAATCCCCATGGCGTCATCAGTCCGGACTCGATCAAATCCGGATTAATGATTCGCCCGGAGCAAGTGGTCAGCCCCCTGCAACAGGGCGGTAGCGCCTATGCTATGGTCGGATGGTCCGCGAATCGTGGATTCTTCACCCAGCGGCGAGTCATGCCAGCCCGACAGAGTCTGCGCAATGCGGGGACTTTTTATATCGGTGATGGTGTGGATTCCCTCGGTGTGCCCGTGACTCCTACGGGCACGATCCTGGATGATTCGAGGCTCGTCCCTGGGGTAAATCGCTTTGCCACTCTCAGTGCCGTGACTCCCCTACCGGCGTCGTATGTAGTTAATCCAGCGGCCAGAGAGAATAGCCCCAATCCCAGCTATGTAACGACCACGGCGCCCACGCCGTATCCTGGGCCCATGGTAAGAATCCTCGGTGGTAATACCGTAACGATTCTCCAGCCGTTTTTTATCGGTCCATGGCAGGGAAGTCGAACTTTTGCTCCTGCTTCACGGAAAGTGGTGGCCATTCGTCGGCATCAGACGATCTCATTGGACAACACGGGTATACCGCCCTTCCTTTCGGGGGACCTTGGACGTAACCTTTCTTTCTTTGCCAGCTCTACTGGTACCGCCCTTGCCGGTGGCGGGGCCCCAATCATAACTGGAAATGCGACGAATAATGCCGTGGGGGGTTGGTGGTTTAGTACCCCTGCCGGTATTTGGTCTACGGGATCTCCGATCACGAGTATGACCCGGGTGTATCAGAATGTGAGCGGTTGGGGTCCGTGGACCCCAGGGACTCCCTTCCAAATTCTAGCCGATCAAAATCGGACGATCGGGACGGCTAATACCATCTGGAGTGTTGGGCCATTGCCACTGCAGTATAGCCTCAATGGAGTTACCAGGACGGCGACAATTGCATTCATGCGAAATTTTACGGGGAATTCAACGCTGAGCGACTTCGGCGAAATGACGACTGATCTCGTACCGGTGCCTGCTGCGTGGCCGGCCGTAACGATCCCAGCTGCGAATTATCCGTCGGCTACATCCCTGATCGATCCTCTCGTTATGCCGGGGGCACCTGTTGTACCAACCATCAGCGGGTTGACGTTCAGTGTTGATCGGACCAACAGCCAAGTGTGGTGTGATCTGAATCCTTGGGTGAATCCAAGCCAAGCGTTGACGTCGGCGGCCCAGGTTCCTGTGTCGCAATTTCTGCCTCGTCCACCAACTGCGGGAGTATGGCCAAACGTCTGGCGCACGGTTCCGACTAGCTGGCCAGTCACGGTCGGCCATCGTCCCGATGTGTGGGGCAACAGTACGGCCGCTCAGGGCAGTGGTTCGAATGCGACGACTGCCACGAGTGCCCTTATTGTCGAAAGCATGACGAATGGGGGTGGGTACAGTGGTGTAGGAGCAAACGGGTATGACATGGTCGATGACGTACAGCCGACGGGGTGGGATAATCCCGCCAATCAAGAGGTCTGGTTGCGTATCCAGCAGCACCCCACCATCCCGCAAAATCTGCAGTTCCTTGGCTTCGTTGGGAATACGCCGCCGTCGGGTCCCACGGATTCCCGTTGGGTCGCCATTGGTAATTCCATCGACGTGGCGCAGTGGGCTGGCGCCCAACTGTTGTTGGGGCCGTGTCTTCAGAGTGGGAGCATCTCGACCCCTGCGACGGTCAATTTTTCGAACCTCCAGATCGAGACCTCCCTGCCGGCGCCGAATGACATCATTGATTCCACGGATTGGGATACCACCACATCGGGCGGGACCGATGACATGGCGCTCTATCTCCTGAGCCAGTACCAGGTGTGGTTTGGGACCACCGACATCAGTGAGGCCTTCTTCACGTGGGAGAGCCCTGATGGTCGTCGGTTGGTGAGTGAGGACTGGTTCTTCCAAACGCGGGAATTTTGGAGTCAGAGCCAGTGGTGGGACCATCTCTCGCCGTTGGGTCTCGCCGTCAGAAAGGATCCGGTGACGGCACTGGAGGACACGCTTACGCAGACAATGAATCGCCGTCTTCTGGCTAAGACCACGGTATTGAGCCTTGATATGGAGCTTCTTCAGCAATTCATCCGTGAGACCACGCTTTCCGATGCGGCAGCGGATTCCCTCCCACTTATCGGAGTTGCCCCGCTCCCCTACCCCGGTGGTGGCCGATTTATGCAGGCAGTCTTTAACGGGTTGATCTATGCCAGTCGTACCAACCGATATCCTTGGAATCCAGACGAAACGGGTCCGAATCCCGGCACTTTCGCCCCGGGTCTCGCCATGCCCAATGATGGATCGGCAACCTCTCTGGGCCAACGCATCATTAATGGAAATAACTTGTCGGGTTGGGCAGATCCCGGGGATGCGTCCGTGTTTTCATTCCCGGCCACGGGTACCCCGATTTTCCACAAACTTGAGCCCTACGGATTGGCCGTCGCTCCCGCCTTCCGGCCGCAAAATTTTCATCACGGAATTCGGTTGGTGAATGCTCAACGCATTTCCTTGGGTTATGGCGACCCATCCCTGGCTACGTCGACCGCTTCCACGAATGAGTCCGGCGGACAGGATTGGAGCTATGGGACCAATCCGCAATTTGGGTCTGCTAAATTAACCGTGGTGACGCCGAATCACCTCTACCTTCAGGGGTCGCTGAATACCCATCGCACCCTCGTGGTGGCCTCGGGCGCAGCAGCACCGGTATACAAGTATGCGCCCCTCGCGGTGGCTGGGGATCAGATCACGATGTTGTCCAACGCCTGGCGGGACGTAGACTATCAGACAAGTAATCTCACGGTTCAGGATTCTTTGACCGGAATCACGGGTGGGATTTTGGGCAGAACAGCCGGGATGGCGGCTAGTGATACCTGGTATAACGCGGGTATCATCACCAATAATAGTCCAACGACCCGGGAGCGGGTCTTGGAAGGTCAGGGTGCCCCCTTCACGGACACCAGCCGATTCCTTGAGAACTGGAATGGGGTGGCCATGAATTATCTCGGGAGTTTCATTGTTCTGGATTCCCGGCGTTACACGCAGTCATTCCTGCTCGATGGCCCCAAGAACTATGGGATGACCCCATTTGGGGTCATCGCCAATGCCTCAACGTCCACCCGTTGGCTCAACTTTTGGACAGCAGATAGCTCGGGATTGCCGGTTCCGGCGGCGGCAGAGCAGTCCTCGCCGTATACACAGACGTGGATGTGGGCGGGTGCTTCCCTGCAGGTGTATTCTGAGGCTAATCGGAAGTATAAGTTCAACTACGATTTCATGACTTCGGAAGGAACTCCGCCTTTCGTGCCATTCGGGGTCAGCAGTTCAGGGGTTGGTAGTTGGATCCGGAGCTTTCGTTGAGCGGGGCCAAAAGGAAGTTTTTCAAGGAATAGTTCCCGTACCTTGCCACGCATGGGGGTACTTCCACCGGGGAAAGGGGCGTATATCGTCCCTTCCCCTTTGGAGTCCCCCCTATGGTCTCGGTCGCCAAATTCGGTGGCACCTCGGTCGCCACCGCCGCTCAATTGCTCAAGGTCAAAGCCATCGTCGAGGCGGATCCCGCTCGGCGGTTGGTGGTTCCCTCGGCGCCCGGCAAGGCGGATGCCAAGGACACCAAGGTCACTGACCTTCTTTACCTGTGCCACGAATTGGCCAGCAAGGGGCAGGACATCGGGGTGGTGTGGGGGAAGATCGAGAAGCGTTTCCTAGACATTGTGCGCGATCTTGGGCTAGCCCTGGATCTGAAGCCGACCTTGGATGAGGCCCGGGATCGCATCGCCGGAGGAGCTTCGGCGGATTACGCCGCGAGTCGCGGCGAAGCCATCCATGGGGTGGTGGTCGCGGCTTTGCTGGGGGCGACCTACATTGATGCGGCGGAGGTCATTTTCTTTGACCGCTCCGGTCGCCTGGATCCCAAGACCTATTCCACCATCAAGGCCCGTTGCGCGGGTCCCGGTCGGTTCGTGATTCCGGGTTTCTATGGCCAGGCCGCCGATGGTCAGGTCAAGACCTTCAGTCGGGGTGGTTCCGATGTCACGGGCGCGGTGGTCGCCAATGGGGTGGATGCCGTCGTCTATGAAAACTGGACGGATGTTTCTGGTTTTCTCATGACGGACCCGCGGGTCGTGGCCGAGGCCAAGCCGATCACCGAGATCACCTACCGTGAACTGCGGGAGCTCTCCTATATGGGGGCCAGTGTCCTCCACGAGGAAGCCGTCTTCCCGGTCCGGGAAAAAAGCATTCCCATCAACATTCGCAATACCAACCGTCCTGAGGACGCCGGTACGCGGATCATGGCCACCCGGGATCCCGGCCACCAAGTGGTCGTCGGTATCGCCGGTACCAAGGGCTTTACGGTTTTCACCATCGAAAAAGCGATGATGAACAATGAGGTCGGCTTTGGCCGCCGGGTCTTGGACGTGTTTGAGCGCCTGGGTGTCAGCTACGAGCATACCCCGACGGGCATCGATACCATGTCGGTGGTGGTCAGCGACAAGCAGCTGCAGGTGGGTGGGGTCAGCAAGAACGAGCAGATTCTTGAGGATCTTGGCTCGTTGCGTCCCGACAGCATCACGGCGGCTCCGGGAATGGCCCTCGTGGCCACCGTCGGCCTGGGCATGAACCACGCAATCGGCACCGCCGCCCGCCTGTTCAGCGCCCTGGCCAAGGCCCGGGTCAATGTCCGCATGATCGACCAAGGTTCCTCCGAGCAGAACCTGATTGTCGGCATTGAAGAAGCGGATTTGGCCACGGCCATCCGCGCCATCTACAACGAGTTCGCCTAACGGTCCGAAATTAGTGGAGGACTACCGTGCCGCGCTCGCCATGGCGACGCTCGGTCTGGAGGTCTTCCACGGCGGCCTTCCACGTCTGGTAATGCGGCGTCTGTTGATGCGCGGTGAAAGCCTCCGCATCGACGTAGAGTTCGTAGTAGCGGAATTCGCCGGGTTTGCCGTCGACGCCGAGGACATCAAACCGCAGGTTGCCCGGCTCCTGGCGTGAACCGGCGACATTGGCGGCAGTGACCCGCAGGAAGTCGTCGATTCGGTCGGGTTTGATGTGCAGGGTGACGATCACGGCGTACATGGGGGAGGTCCTTCAAAAAAACGACCCCCGGCGGATTCCGCCGGGGGTCGTTGGGCAACGGCTCATCAGGCCTTGGCAGCGCTGGCTTCGCTAAGGGCATCGATGCCGGGCAGGACCTTGCCTTCCAGCAGTTCCAGGGACGCGCCACCGCCGGTGGAACAGTGGGTGACCTTGGTGTCGGTGCCCCACTTGGCGGCGGCCGTGGCGGTATCGCCACCACCGATGACGGTCACGGCGCCGGCGGCGGTGGTCTTGACCATCGCATCCATGGCCGACTTGGTGCCGGTGGCGAACTTCTCGAACTCGAACACGCCCAAGGGGCCGTTCCAGATCACGGTCTTGGCGCGGGCGAAGACGGCGGCCAGGGCAGCGTTGGTGGCCGGGCCGCAATCCAGGCCTTCCCAGCCCTCAGGGATGCCCTGGGCGGCGGTCACGGTCTGGGTGGCGGCGTCGGGAGCGAACTTATCGGCGGCGATAAAGTCGAGGGGCAGGTGGATCTGCACGCCCTTGGCCTTGGCCTTGGCTAGGAGATCGTTGACGATCTTGGCACCTTCGGCGTCGTAGAGGGACTTGCCGATCTGCATGCCGTCGCGCACCTTCAGGAAGGTGTAGGCCATGCCGCCGCCGATGACCAGTTCATTGGCCTTGTCGAGGAGGTTGTTGATGAGCTGGATCTTGTCGGCGACCTTGGCGCCGCCGAGGACGGCCAGCAGCGGGCGCTTGGGGTTGTCGAGGACCTGGGCAAAAGCGTCCAGTTCCTTCTTCATCAGGAAGCCAGCGGCCTTCTGGGGCAGGTTGACGCCAACCATCGAGCTGTGGGCGCGGTGGGCGGTGCCGAAGGCGTCGTTGACGTAGACGTCACCGAGCTTGGTCAGGCTGGCGCGGAACTCGGCAACCTTGGCCGGATCAGCCTTGATCTTGGTTTCGGTGCCGTCGGCATTCTTGACCGTGACCTTGCCTTCTTCCTCGATGTGGAAGCGCAGGTTTTCCAGCAGCAGCACCTCGCCCGGCTTGAGGGCCGCGGCGGCGGCCTCGGCCTCGGGGCCCACGCAGGCGGCCACGAACTTCACCGGGCGGCCCAGGCGTTCGGCGGCCTTCTCAGCGATGGGCTTGAGGCTGAATTTCTCCACGACCTTGCCATCCGGGCGGCCCAGGTGGCTCATCAGGACCACGCTCGCGCCCTGGTCGAGGGCGTACTTGATGGTCGGAATGGCGGCGTCGATGCGCTGGGTATTGGTGATGGCGCCCGTCTTCTTGTCCTGGGGGACGTTGAAGTCGACGCGCATCAGCACGCGCTTGCCGGCAAGGGAGAGCTGGTCGATGGAAAGCTTGGCCATGGGGTCCTCGGGGGATTTTAGGAAGGCGGCAGCATGGCGGTGCGTAAGAGGTGGGGAAGGGGGTTTTGAAAGAGAGGGATTTGAGGGAGAGGGGAGAGGGGAGAGGAGAGAGGAGAGAGGAGAGAGGAGAGAGGAGAGAGGAGAGAGGAGTGACACCCTCCGACGATTCCAGAACTCCAGCGAAGCCGAACGCACATCACCGATGATGCCCACCAGCAGCGATTCTGTCTTGTCCCCTCTCCCCTCTCCCC
>CAIUVD010000107.1 GCA_903902515.1 uncultured Planctomycetota bacterium
CGAGCCGAAGCCGCCAGTGCCCCGGGCGGTTTCGTCGAGGCTGGTGACGGCTTCCCAGGCCAGTTGTTCGACCTTGGCCAGGACCAACTGGGCGATCCGCATGCCGCGCTCGATGGTCACCGGGGCCTGGCCGAGGTTAATGAGGATGACGCCGACCTCGCCCCGATAGTCGCTGTCGATGGTGCCGGGGGCGTTGGGGATCGACAGGCCCTGTTTCAGGGCCAGGCCCGAGCGGGGCCGGACCTGGGCCTCGAAACCCGCCGGCACGGCGATGGTCAGGCCGGTGGGGATGACGCGCCGTTCCCCCGGGGCCAGGACCACCGGGTCGACGATGGCTGCCTGGAGGTCAAGACCAGCGGCCCCGGCCGTGGCATAGGCCGGCAGGTTGAGGCCCGCGAAATGGGGCAGGGTGGCGACGCGGACGGGGATGGTCATGACAGTTCTTCCTGGAAGGACAGGTCAGTGCTGTGGGTCTCCTTAAGGAACACCACGGCCGTGAGGGCGAGGGCAAAGACGACGATCGCCAAGGCCCCGAGGACCGGCAGGTAGCCGTACCCGGGCGCCAGGGCAAAGATCAGCCACTGCATGGGATAGAAGCAACCGCGAGCAACGTTCGGGACGGTGGTGGCGACCGTCGCCCGCAGGTTGGTGCCGAACTGTTCGGCGGCGATGGTTACGAACAGGGCCCAGAAGCCGACCGTGAAGCCCATCCAGCCGCACAGGATGAGGTAGGCGGTGGCACTCCACCCGCGCACGAACAGCAGGATAAAGGCCGTGGTCAGGGCGGCTGCCAACAGGAACAGGCCGACTGCCTTGCGCCGGCTTTCGAGCCACGCGGTCAGGAAACCGGCCACGAAGTCGCCGACGATTAACCCGGTGTAGCAGGCGACGATGGCATCCTTGCCCAGCACCGGCCCGACCACCCCCAGGGCCTCGGCGGTCTTGGCCCCCAGGAAGACGAAGATGCCGACCAGGAACCACGTCGGCAGGCCCAGGGCCAGACACTGGGCATAGCGCAGGCAACGGTCCCGGGTGCTGAACAACAGGCGCAGGCTCCCCCGCCCAAGGGTCGCGCCCTGCTCAGCGAAAAGGCCCGATTCGTGGGACAGCCACCGCAGGCCCAGGAGGGCGAAGCCCATCAAACCACCGATGATAAACGCCATCTGCCAACTGACGTACTTGGTCAGCACCCAGGCCATCAGCGCCCCGGCGATACCCAGACAGGCCACGACCGTCGCCCCGTAGGCTCGTTTTTCCCGAGGGAGGCATTCGACCACCAGGGTAATGCCGACCCCCAGCTCCCCGGCCAAACCGATGCCCGCCACCACCCGCAGCACCTCGTACTGCCACAGGTCGGTGACGAAGCCATTCAGGAGGGTCGCCGTGGAATAGGTTAGGATGCTGCCAAACAGCGTCGCCACACGGCCCCACTTGTCGGCGATCATGCCCCACAGGAAACCGCCGACGAGCATGCCGACCATCTGCAGGCCGAGGAGGTGCCCAATGGTCGGCACCACCTGCTCCGGGGTCACGCCGAGGGCCAGGAGGCTTTCCCGGCCGACCATGCCGATCAGGACAATGTCATAGATGTCCACGAAGTAGCCGAGGGCAGCGACGAGGACCGGCAGGGACCAGACGGAAGCGGAGGGGGATTTCACAGCGGGCGGGACCATAGGCCCAGACCTTAAAATGCCACGATTGCCACCGCGATGGCCCCGCCAGGGTGCCCGCCATGCCGTCCCCCGGGTCCGTCCGCGAGGTCTTCACCACCTTCCTTGGCCTGGGGTTGACCTCCTTCGGCGGGCCGGTGGCCCACCTCGCCTACTACCGGGCGGCCCTGGTGGAGCGGCGGCGCTGGTTGGATGAGGCCGCCTATGCCGACCTCGTTGCCTTGGCCCAATTCCTACCCGGGCCCACCAGCAGCCAGGTCGGCGTGCTGATCGGCTGGCGACGGGCGGGCTGGGGTGGGGCCCTGGCGGCCTGGACGGCCTTTACCCTGCCCTCCGCCCTGCTGCTTGCGGGAGCGGCCCTGGTCGCCGCCCAGGTGGGACCAGGACCCTGGCTGACGGGACTCCTGGCAGCGGTGGTGGCAGTGGTCGGTCTCGCGGTGACGGGCATGGCCCGCAGCCTCTGCCCGGACCTCCCCAGGGGGTTGATCGCCCTCGCCGTGGCCGTCCCCCTGCTATTGCTCCCGCATCCCCTGACCCCCCTGCTGGCCATGATGGGCGCGGGACTGGCTGGTTGGTTCCTGACGCCCGGTCCGATGGCTCCCCCGGGGACGTTGGAGGGCGTACCCTCGCGCCGGGCCTCCATGATCCTCCTGGGCCTGCTGGTGGCCGTGGTGGGGGTGGTCTGCCTGCCCATCGACCACCCGTGGATGACCTTGGCCCGGACCTGCGTCACCGCCGGCGGGCTGGTCATGGGTGGCGGTCATGTGGTGCTGCCCCTGCTGCGGGATCCCTTGGTGGACGCTGGGTTACTGAGCGATGGCACCTTCCTGGCCGGATATGGAGCCGCCCAGGCGGTGCCAGGTCCCCTCTTCGCCGTCGCCGCGTGGTTGGGAGCCGCCATCGGTGGGCCCGGGGCCGCGGCCCTGGCGACGGTGGCGATTTTCGCCCCGGGCGTGCTGCTGGCCTTGGGCACGGTGCGCTTTTATCGCGGACTGATGGACCGGCCCCACCTCGCCCGGGTAGTCCGAGGCCTCAATGCGGGAGTCGTCGGCCTGCTCGCAGCCGCGTGGTGGGATCCGATCGTCCGCGAAGGCCTGACCAGCCCCCTCGCGGTCGGCATCGCGACCGGCGCAGCCCTGGCCCTGGCCAGTGGCCGCATCCCCGCGTGGGCCGTGGTCCTCGGCGCAGCGAGTGCCGGAGCCTGGTGGGCCTGATTACGGCTCGTCGGTGTAGAATCCCCACAGCATGGTCGAGGCGATGATCCGCACATCGAGCCACAGGGACCAGCGGCGGATGTATTCCAAATCGAGGGCCACCCGGCGGCGCATGGACTCAGCACCTTCCGTCCGGCCCCGGGACCCCTGAATCTGGGCCAAGCCCGTAATGCCCGGTTTGACGTAGTGCCGCCGCATCAGGTAAGGCACCTCTGCCAGGTATTCCAGATTGTGGATCCGGGCATGGGGCCGGGGACCAACGATGCTCATATCCCCTGCGACGACGTTGAAAAACTGGGGAAGTTCGTCGAGGCTGAAGCGCCGCAGAACGGCCCCGATGGGCGTGACCCGGGTATCTTTGCGCACCGCCTGCCGGAAGTGCATCTCGGTTTTCGGATTGAGGAAATCACCGGTCGTAGGCTCCGTCGTCCCCGAATTTTCCTCGGGACTCTCGGGCTTAGTGGTCATAGTCCTGAATTTGAAGACCCGGATCGTCTTGCCCATCAACCCATGCCGTTTCTGGACGAACAGGACCGGCCCAGGGCTGCTGCATTTGACCAGGAGGGCGATCACCAGCATCGGCAGGGCCATGACGACCAGAATGAGGATACTCAGGACCAGATCCTCGATCCGCTTTACCACCAGATCTTGGGTCTGCATGGGGCTGGCGGACAGGTTAATGATCGGGGTCCTGCCCTCCTGTTCGATACGCATGCAGAAGAGCGGCAAGCGGGTCAGATCGGGGACCAGCGAGACTTCGACGGGATAGGGCAGGAGTTCCGTCAGGACGTTCTCTAGCAGGACGTCATCACCGATCGCCGCACACACCAGGATACGATCGACCTGCTCACGGATGGCGAAGGACCCAAGATCCCGGAGGTGGATCAGCGGCACCGTCAGGCTTTGAACCAGTTCCGTGGACAGGTTCTGGCCCTCCGGCAAGACCATCGCCACCGGTCGACCCGATCCGGCACCGGCCGAGACGAGTTGCGCCTCCACCATCACGCAGCGGTGGAGATCCCCCACCAGCACGACGGTGCGCTCCATGCCGCCACGACGGGCCCGAAGCCAACGCCACCCGGCCAGCCGGACGGCAACCACGCCAAACCCGGCGCTGATCAACCATCCCAGGACCGCCAGCCGCGGGGTATTGGCCCCCTGGCCCGTGGCATACAGCAGGGCCATCAGCACCAGGGCGAACCACAGCAGGCCGTCCAGGCCCGTGCGGATCCAGGTTCGGGGAGTCCAGGCCAGCGTGCAGGCAAAGGCTCCGCGCCAGGCAAACATCAGGATCTGAAACGGCACCGCGACCAGCAGCACCCAGGACTCAAAGGGCAGGGGAGCCCGACCAAGATTCCACGCGGTCCAGAAGAGCAGTGCCCCCTGGACCACCAGGATGTCGGCTCCGGCCACCCAAAGCCGTAACTGCACCAACTGATCCCGGGCCCGCTGGCTGATGGCCGCGACCCGCCGCGACACGGGCCGCTCAACAGCTGGGGTCACCGACGAGGATTCCCCGGTTTGGTCGCTTGGCGAGATGGAACCCCGCTTCATGCTGTCGTTCATGGTCCGTCTGCTGTTTTTCGTAACGCTGTTGGGGTGGGGGATGGTCCCCGCGAGCGAGGCGTTGACAAGCCCAGCCGAGGAAGTGCTACGGGCCGGGGATCAACTCCGGATTGAAGTCTTCGACAATCCCGACCTGGGGTTGACTCTGGTGGTTCCGGCGGGCGGCCAGATCGCTTATCCCCTCATTGGTGACCTCCCGGCGCTGGTCGGCACCAGGCCGTCTGCTCTCGCCGAATATGTCCGAAGCCGGTTAGCGGCCGATTTTCTCCGGGAACCCCAGGTAACGGTGACCATTACGGCCTACGGAGCCCGCCAGGTCCACGTTTTGGGCAGCGTCGGACGGCCCGGCGTCATCCGCCTCCTCCCCGGAACCTCTCTCTCGGCCCTCCAGGCCATCAGCGAGGCGGGTGGATTCGAGCCCTCGGCCAATCGGGGATCCGTCGCCCTGATCCGGTCTTCGACCAACACCGGGAGAGTCACCCGGATCCTGGCCCTGGCGGGCGATCGGCCATCCGAAGATCCCCCCCTGAGCCCCGGGGATGTTCTGCTCATCCCCACGGCGGATCGGGCCTTTGTCCTCGGTCGGGTCAGCCGTCCGGGAGCCGTGAGCTTCACCGGCACCGAGCCCATCACCATCACCAAGGCCATCACCATGGCGGGCGGTTTCGATCGCTTCGCCGTGGACGATGCCGTTCACCTCCTACGCCCCGGCGAACCGCCTAAGACGATCGACGTCGAGGCGATCCTCCACGGTCGAAGCCCAGATCTGCCCATCTCCCCCGGAGACACGGTGTTTGTTCCGGAAGGTCGCCTCTAATTGGCGGCACCGTCGGTCTCGCCGATTAGAAGACCACGGCGGTATTGACCGACCAAACGGTCGAGGCCGTCGCAGGGGCCACCCGGGCCCGCTCATCGGCATGCCAGAGGCCCACCCAGGCCCGCCATCCATAGGAGGGAAGGTAGAACACCGCCACTTGGCCGACCGTCCGATGGAAGACTTCACGGGGACGACCAACACCGTCAGTCTGATCCTCCAGACGAGCCACGTTCCCTTCCACCAACACCCCAAAACGACGGGGCAAGGCGTGCCACCAGCGGATTTCCACTGCTCGCCGATCCGCGACCACCGCACCCTGGGCTGGCAGGGAATCCGCAAAGAGTCGTAGCCGGACATACCCCTCATCGGGATCCCGGTAATTCCAGGTCAGGCCAACCTCTGCCTCAGGACGCAGGAAATCCGTGCGATCCTCGGGATCGGCCAGGTGGGGTGCTGCCGCAGACCAGTGACGAGCCCCGGCCAAAACCCGCACCGCCGAACGATCGCCCGGCCGCCAGGTCAACGTGGTGGCGACCAGGGATCGGGTGGTGATGGGCAGGGGCCCAGCGGATTCCGGCCGACGGTGCAGGACCTCACTCGTCACGCCGACTTCCGACCTCGCCCCCAGGGAGCGGTCCAAGGTCAGGCTTCCACCCCCCTCCTGGAAACCCGCCGAAGCGGCCTCCAACCAGAAGGTGTCCTCATGTACCCGTTCAGCAGACCAACGGCCGAGGGCAACGACCCGGGTCCTGGCCCCCGTCCAGCCAGCCGAAGCCCGGGCACTGCCCGCCGAACGTTCGGGGGCCGCCGGAGCCACCTCCTGGGTCTTGGCATCTCGATCTGCCTCAAGTCCAACCCGAAAGGTCCAGGTGTGGCCACCGCGCTCCCAGGTCAGCCCCCCATGTCCCCGGGGCTGGGCGAGGTCACCGGCAGTAACATCGAAGCCCCCTAGGGCCTCGAACTGGGCTCGATCGACCTCCGTGGGCTGCCAACGCACCTCGGCTCCGGCCAGTACGGCCATGCCGTTACTATCCGACCCTCCCGCTTCACGACTGGCCTGCGCCGAGGCCACGGCCTTGGGATGCCACTGCCACGTCCCCGCCGTCAGGTTGCCCTCGGGAACAACCAGCCAGGGACCCAAACGCACATAGGACCAGGGATCCCGTTCCGCTGCAGGAAGCACGGAGGCCATGACGGGAAATAGCATGACAACCAGACGTTGCATCACAGGTCAGTACCGTGGGAGCGGGAATGAAGACGTCCAGGGCAGTTCTGTGCTAATTCCCTCATCTTTGGATCTTGCGGATTGATCACCACCCCCCCGGAGCCTAGACTGTTTTGTATGTCGTCACCTGCTCGTTTAGTTCCCACCCTCGCCCTGCTGGTCTGTGCCGGAAGCCACCTCGTGGCAGCGGACAGCATCACCCGGGGCCTGCGAGCTTCTTTCTACAGCACAGGAGACCTCTGTGGGCCGGTATCCCTGACGCGACTGGACACCCGGTTATCCTTTAATTGGGGGACCGGCAGCCCGGATCCGAGCCTGCCGTCTGACCAGTTCAGCGCCCGCTGGGAAGGATGGCTGGTACCGGATCAGAGCGGGGACTGGCAGTTGCAGGGCACGGCGGATCAGGCCGTGCGGGTCTGGCTGGATGGCTCCCTGATCATCGACCAATGGACCTCCAATGCCCAGGCGGGCCGCATCAGCCCCGTCATCCGACTGGTCGCCGGATCGGCGCATCACCTCCGCATCGAATACGCGGAAAAGAACGGCAATGCCTCGGTCCGGGTTCAGTTGGCCCCGGCAGCAGCGACCCTGGTCTGGCGCGACATTCCCGCGACGTGGCTGGTCCCCAGCCGCATTCCCGTCGCCAGCGCGGCCGCGCTGGAGGTCACCGGCTTAGCCCCGGCAACCGTCCGTCTCAACGCCATCGATGCCGATGGAGACGGCCTGACCTGGCGCATCGTGACCCCGCCAACCCGGGGCACGGCTTCCCTCACCGCCGATGGGCTACTGACCTACGAGCCGACCTTCCATAGGGACGCCGTCGATGCGGTAGTGGCCGAGGTCACGGACGGCACCCACCGGGTATCCATCTCGGTGCCCGTCACCCTGCGCCGTCTGCGGGGTGAAGGCACCGGGTTGGCCGCCGCGTATTTTGCCGGAACCAACCTCGTCCAACCGCCAGCCCTGACCCGCACGGATGCTGTGCTGGCCTTCGACTGGAAGGCTGGGGCTGCCGATCCGGTCCTGCCAAGCGATTACTTCAGTGCCCGGTGGACCGGCTACCTGGTGCCCACGATCAGCGACCTCTACACTCTCATTCCACGCACCGATGATGGAGTGCGCGTATGGCTGGATGATCAACTGATCATCGATCGTTGGGTGGCCCAGTCGGTCCGGGACACCCCCGCAACCCCCGTGCAACTCGAAGCGGGGCGACGCTATGCCCTGCGGGTGGAGTACTACGAACGAGCCGGCCTGGCGGTGGCCCGCTTCGACTGGTCCTCGCCGCGCACCCTCCGCGAAGCCATTCCCGCCGACTGCCTGATCCCGGCCCCGGCCCCGATCCTGGCCCAGGCCAGTCTCGCCGTCACTGGCATCCAACCGGCCTCCATCGCCCTCCAGGCGACCGACGCTGACAGCACCAATCTGACCTGGCGCCTGGTCACCCCCCCCACGGCTGGATCCGCCACGCTCACCGATGCCGGCATCCTCTCCTACCAGGCCACCGTCAATGCCACCGGTAACGATCGGTTAACGGTCGAAGTCAGCGATGGCACCACCCCCATCACCCTGACGGTGCCCATCACCCGCACCAAGCTGGTCGGCACCGGGACCGGGCTGGCGGGGGCCTATTTTGCCGGCCGCAACCTGGAAGGTTTGCCCCTCATCGAGCGCCTTGACGCCGGTCTCAATTTTGCCTGGAGCTCGGGCAGTCCGGACTCAACGGTGCCGGTCGACCGCTTCAGCGCCCGCTGGACCGGCTACCTGGAACCGTCCATCACCGACACCTACACCCTGGTCGCCCGCATGGACGACGGCGTGCGGGTCTGGGTGGATGATCAGCTGGTCATTGATCGTTGGCTCGACCAATCCGCCCGTGACCACGTCGCCGCGCCCCTGACCCTGGAAGCCGGCCGCCGCTACAAGATTCGGATCGAGTACTACGAGAACGCCGGGCTCGCCAACGCCCGGCTGTCGTGGTCTGCCTCCAGGACCCCCAGCGAGGTCATTCCCGCCACCGCCCTGCACCCGGCCCCGGCCCTGGCCATCAACCCCGCCAGCCTGGCAGTGACGGGTCTTGGCCAGGCGACGACGACCCTGGCGGCCATCCACCCGACGGATGCGCCCGTGACCTGGCGACTGGTGAAGCCACCTACCTCTGGCAGTGCGACCCTTAGTCCGGAGGGCACCCTGACCTACACGTCACGGATCAATTCCGATGATGGCGATACGGTCGTAGTGGAGGCCACCGACGGGCACTTCCCGGTGCAGATGACCGTGCCCGTGGCCCGGACCCACCTGCGTGGCGATGGCACCGGTCTGACCGGCTCCTACTTCGCGGGAAACACCCTGGCGGGCAACCCTAAGATTCAGCGTCTGGATGCGGGCGTAGGCTTCCTGTGGAAATCTGGCAGCCCGGATCCCGTGGTACCCAGCGACTATTTCAGCGTCCGCTGGACCGGCTGGCTGACGCCCGTGATTACCGACACCTACACCCTGATTGCCAAAACCGACAACGGCGTGCGGCTTTGGCTTGATGGAAAATTGGTGATCGATCGCTGGAACAACCCATTCGCTTCAGACGTCCCCAGCGCGCCCATCCCCCTGGAGGCCGGTCGCCGCTACCAGGTACGGATGGAGTACCGCGAGAACACAGGATGGGCGAGCGCCGAACTGGCCTGGTCCTCCTCGACCAGCGCCCGCGTCACCATTCCCGCCGATTTCCTCACTCCCAGCCTGGCCCCCGTCGTTGAGGCGACCAGCCTGGCTGTGACCGGCCTGGCTCCGGCATCCGTGGCTCTTCAGGCGACGGATGCCGATGGCGACACCCTCCGCTTTGCCGTGGTCGCTCAGCCAACCTATGGCCAGGCCAGCATCTCGGCCGCCGGTGTCCTGACCTACCAGGCGACGTTCGATGGAGCGGGGAGCGATGCCGTGGTCATCGAGGTGACCGACGCCTGGCAGGCCACCCGCCTGACCGTCCCGGTTACCCGTCACCTTGGGAACCGGGCCCCCGTACCAGCGTCCATCACTGGCCAAGTGGCTGAGGATGGCGTCGGCAGCCTGACCCTGACGGCGGTGGACCCCGAGGGCGACTCCCTGACCTGGCGTCTGGTGGCCCAACCGACCATCGGTACGGCCACGGTGTCCGCCGAGGGCCTGCTGACCTTCACCCCCCCCGCGAATTGGGCAGGCTCCACGACCGTCGAGGTGGCGGTGGCTGATGCCCAAGGTGCCGAAGCCTTCCTCTCGATTCCCTGGACCGTGACTCCGGAGGCTGATGCCGCCCGGGTTCAGGTGGTGGAAGCGGCCGTGACCGAAGGTGTGGGCGTGACCTTGGCCCTGACCGTCCAACGGGTCGATCTCCTGTCCGGGGCCCCCCTGGCGGACAACGTGGCCCTTCAGGTATCCCTGACGGCCGACGGCAACCTCGCCAGTGGAGTGACCTCTTCCCTGCCGACCTCGGTCACTATTCCCGCCGGCTCCAGTGCGGTAACCATCAACCTCTCCGCCCTGAACGACGACGTGCGGACGCCGCGTCGCCACAGCCTGATCACCCCCGTCGGCGGTACCGCTGCCACCCTCAGCATTCGCGACGACGACGGCCAATTCGTCCTCGACCGGCACCTGCCGGGGTATCAGGAACAGGGAGCCTGGGAGGATGACCCGGATCACGCGGGTTGGGAAGGCCATGGCAGCCGGCGTACCGCTGATGCCTCGGCCAGCGTTACCTACGACGTCGCGCCCCTGGAACCCGGCCATGGTTGGTACCTAGCGGAGGTCTTCCGGATCGCCGATTACCGCGCCAGCACCGCCATTCCCTACACCATCCAGGCCGCCGATGGTCGTTTCTGGACCCGCCTTGACCATAATCCCGGTGGTGATGCCCGCCTGGCCACCGATGGCTGGGTCGAACTCGGCGTGTTCCGCCTCGATGACGGCCCGACGACCATCACGGTCCAGGGCCCTCCCTACGGGCTGAACGGTCACGCGGATGCCATCCGCCTGACCCCGGTCAGTGGACCACGGGCAGAGCAGGTCATCGATCGTGGCACCATGGGCTACAGCGAGGGCAGTTTCTGGGTCGACCTCCCGGGCGCTGGCCACGACGGTCTGGGTGCCCGGACGGCCGAGGCCGACGATCCCTGGGCCTGGACCTCCTACAACCCGACCGTGGCCCCGGGAACCTACGAAGTGGGCTTCTGGGCCGTCACGGGCCCGGATTCCACGGCCGCCCTGGCGGCGGAGATCCACACCGCCGACGGTCCCGTGACCCGCTACATCGACCTCACGGCCCTCCCGGCTGATGGCTGGGTCAGCCTGGGAACCTACGATTTTGAAGCCGATGACGGCTTGGTCGTCCTGTTCAATGGCTACCCCTGGGGCACCCTGCGGGCCGATGCGGTGCGCTTCCGCGCCGTGGTCCCGGTGGACGGTCCTACCGGCGACGGCTGATGGCCGGATCATCGGGGGCGGTGGCCCTCTTTATCCAGGATCTCCAACTCGGAGGTGCTGAGCGAGTCGTGGTTAATTTAGCCAATGGCTTTGTGGCCGCAGGGCTTCCCGTGCACCTAGTGGTGGTGCGCTCTGGCGGGGCCCTGGCCGCCAGCCTGGACCCCCGCGTACCCGTCTCGGTGCTGGGCAATTCCCGGACGATAGCCTGCCTTCCACCACTGGTGCAATGGCTGGAGCAGCACCGCCCGCGCCTTCTCGTAGCCCACCTCGAGAACGCCGCTATTGCCGCCATCGCCGCCCGGTGGTTAGCCCGTTCTTGGCGGGGCCGGGTGGCGGTGGTCGAACATGCCCTTCCAAGCCGCACCTGGGCCACCGCCCAGGGCAAAGACCGATGGATCGCCCGGGTTGCCGGGTGGGCCTATCCCTGGGCCGATGTCCTGATCACGGTGAGTCAACGCGCTGCAGACACCTGGACCACCCGCCTCGGAAACCGCTGCCCGCCCGTGGTGGTGATCCCCAATCCGATCGTCGATGCGACCTTCCCAGCCCGCTTGGCGTCCCCGCCCTGCCCACCGCTCCCTGCAGGAACCCGTCCCTGGATCATCGGCCTGGGCCGGCTGGCCCGTGTCAAAGAATGGCCCGTGTTGCTTCAGGCCCTGGCGGAACCACGTCTCTCCGGGGCAGCCCTGGCTCTGCTTGGCGACGGACCCGAGGCCCCGGCCCTTGCCCAGATGGCTCAGCAGTTGGGCATCGCGGACCGGGTTTGGATGCCGGGTGCGGTGAGCGACCCCCTGCCCTACCTTGCCCAGGCCCGGGTCCTGGCCCTGCCCTCACCCCAGGAAGGCTTCGGCAACGTCGTGGTCGAGGCCCTGGCCGCCGGTCTGCCGGTGGTCGCTATCCAGGGCAGCGGCGGACCCGAAGAAATCCTCGGCCACGGTCGCTATGGTCGGCTGGTGCCGCCAGGCGATCCCGTGGCCCTGGCCAACGCCCTCGCGGACCTGCTGGAGGACGCCCCCGGGGCCGACCAGCGCCGAGCCCGGGCCGACGACTATCGCATCAGCCGGGCCGTAGCCCGTTATCAGGCCCTGGTGGCCCCGTGAGTGGAACCCTCCCGCCCCGCCGGGGCCTCGGGGGCCTGCATGCCGCCCGCCTGGAATCCGCCTATCTGGTCGGTGGCCTGCTGCTGTTCATGTCCTGGCTGCTGCCCTGGTGGTTCCAAATGCAGTACCGGGGTTTTGGCGGCGACTTCTCGACCGGCGGCGTCAGCCGCGCCGACGCCCTGACCACGGGTAATCCAGCATTCCAGGTGGCAGCCGCCGGCATCTACGTTATTTCCGGCCTGGTCCTCCTGCGTCGGCTCGATCTTCGCCGGATCGCCCTGGCGGTGCTGGTCCCCGTGGGCTTGGTGGCCTGGGCCTGGGCTTCCCTCGTCTGGGCTGAAGACCCGGACCTGACCCTACGGCGGTGCATTGCCTTCACCGGCAGCGCCCTGTTTGCGGCCCACCTGGCGACCCTGCCGTGGAGTCGGATCCTGGGACTGGTGACGGTGGCGGGAGCCATCGCCTGCGGTTCGAGCCTGGGGGCTGCCGTGCTGATCCCCGAGGCGGCCGTCCACGGCTCTGGCGACTTTGAAGGTGCCGTCCGTGGGCTGTTTGACCAAAAGAACATGGCCGGCCACATGGCTGAACTCGGCCTGATGGCGGTGCTGGCCTGCGCCATTCGTCCGCCCCCAGGTTGGAAGGCTCGAACCGGCATAGCGGTGGCCGGGGCCTTGTGTGTCGGGCTAGTCCTGGCTTCGACCAGCCGTACCGCCCTCGGTCTGTCCCTGGTCGGGGTCATGATCTTCCTGGTCGCCCTGCCGGTGAGCCTGCCCCGCCTCAAATCCTTCGTTGTCCTCGCCGGCATCGCCGCCCTGGTGGTGGGCCTGGTGGTGTTGACGGAATTCATCACCGCCCAGGGCGATCCCTCCAAGGTCCAGATCGCTGGCCGTGATTTGACCGCCACCGGCCGCACCATCCTGTGGCAGGCGACCCTGCCCTACGCCAGCGAGCACCTCGGCACCGGCTGGGGCTACCGCAGTTTCTGGACCGGGGCCGGAGCCAGCGGTGAGGTCTGGGCTGCGGTATCCTGGGATCCGCCCAATGGCCACAGTTCCTGGATAGATGCGGTCATCGACCTCGGTCTTCCGGGTCTGGCGGCACTGCTGTTTCTCCTGGGGGCGACCCTGTGGGCAGCCCGCCCGGGTGCCGGAACCCCCCTTGAGCACCGGGTGTGGGCCTGGGCCTTGGTCGTTGGGGCCATCATCCAGGGCTCCCTGGAAAGCCTGCTGTTGGAGGCCAATAACTTGGCCTGGATCATGGTGTTGGCCACCTACCTGGCCCTGGTGGCTCGGCTGCACGACGCCGTCCGGGCCCCCTCACGCCCACTATGACCGGCCTGATTCTCCACCTCGTTACCCAGCGGGAGCCGGCCGGGGCCCAGGCGATTGCCGTCGAACTGGCCCGCCAGCACCGAGCCTGCGGCCGGGCCGCCGAGGTTTGGTACCTCTACCGCAAATCTTCTGCATTTGAGGAAGAACCGGGCCTAGACTTGACCACGGCCGTCCCCGGGCCCTGGGGAACCGTGCGCATGCTCGCCCAGTTGTGGTGGCGCCTGCGAACCGTGCGTCCCGCTGCGGTGATTGCCCATACCCATTGGTGTCTGGCCCTGGCCCTGCCGATCGCGGCTTTGGCGGGAGTCCCGGTGCGGATCGGCGTCCACCATAGCCTTCGGGATCTCTATCCACGGCCCTGCCGCTGGCTGGAACGGTGGTGGGGATGCCTGGGGGTCGCCACCCGCCTCGTGGCGGTGGCGGAACCGGTGGCCGCGACGTTTGCCGGGGCACCACCCTCCTATCGCCGTCGGCTGACCACCATTCCCAACGGAGTCCGGCCCCTGCCCGACCCCGTGACGAACACCATCACCACGGATCACCGACCGTTGATCGTCGCCATCGGTCGCTTGTCCGTGGAAAAAAATCATCGCCTGCTGATCGCGTGCCTGGCGGATCTGCCATGGGTCCGGCTGGTCATCGCCGGAGAAGGCCCCCTGCGGCCAGACTTGCGAAAACTTGCCGAGGGCCTGGGAGTCGCGGACCGCCTGCAGTTGCCGGGCGCCCTCAACCGCCAGGAGTTGGCCAACCTGGTGGCCGAAGCCGCTCTGGTGGTCCTGCCTTCCCTCAGCGAGGGCCTCTCCTTGGCCCTGGTGGAAGCCCTGGGCTCCGGGACGCCGGTAATCGCTTCGGATCTGCCCCCCAATCGCGCGGCCGCCGAGGGTGCGGCGCGGTTGGTACCCCCTGGGGATCAAGCCGCCCTGGTGGCCGCGATCCGTGATCTGCTGACCAACCCCGAGGCCCGGGCCCGGATGGGGGCTGCCGGCCGCCGTCGCGCGACCGACTTCGACCCCGCTCGCATGGCGGCGGACTACGTGACGCTCCTCGATGACCACGCCTGAACTGCCCCCCCTCGCCCGGATCCTCGGCACCGGGGTCCATCCCCTGACCAATCCCGCCCTGGTGGAGCTCATCTTGGCCTGGGCCCAGGCCCCGGGTCCAGCCCGGGTAGTAGCCAATCACAACCTGCACAGTCTGGCCCTGTGGCACCAGAATCCGGACCTGCAGGCGTACTACGCCGAAGCCGACGCCATCCATGCCGATGGCATGGCCATCGTGGCCTGGGCGGCCCTCACGGATGCCCGCTTCGGCCGCCAGCACCGCACTGGGTACCTAGATTGGTTTGAAACGTTCCTCGACCGGGCTGCCGCTTTCCACCTGCGGCTGTATTGGGTCGGGTCGCCGGACGATCGTTTGGTGAAGATCATTGGCACCCTGCGGAGCCGCTGGCCGGGGTTGATCATCGAGGGACATCACGGCTTTTTCGGACCCGAGGATGAGCCGGGACTGATGGCCAAGATCACCGCCTTCGCCCCTGATCTGGTGGTGGTGGGCATGGGCATGCCCCGACAGGAACGGTGGATCGCCCGCTGGCGCCACCACCTGCCCCGGGGGGTGTTCCTGCCCTGTGGAGCGGCGGGGGAATACCTCGCAGGCTTCCATCCCAGGGCTCCCCGCTGGCTGGGACAGATCGGTTTGGAGTGGGCCTGGCGCCTCGCCTGCGATCCCCGCCGCCTCGCCCACCGGTACCTGATCGAGCCCCTCAGTCTCTTGGGACCGGCCCTACGGGATTTCGTGAACCGGCGATAGCCAGGATGACCAGGGCCAGGGCCTGATGCCCTGCGAAGGCCCAGGCGACATGGACCAAGCGGTCGCCGGTCATCACGAGCGCCAGCAAATAGGTGGGAACGGCCACTGCCGCCGCCGCCAAGACGCGCCGTTCCCGACCGGCCGCCACCAGGCGGGCTGTCCAAGGCAGGCCCGCGAGATGGAGCGCCGCGCCTCCCAGGGCAATGCCAAGGGGCAGGGCGAGGTCCACTCCCTGAGCTCCCACCGCCCACCGCAGCAGGGGATCCCCAAAACCCGCAACCACTCCACCGACCACCACCCCGCTGCCTGCCATAACCCCTGTCCAGATCCCTGCCGGCAGGGACCGTCCCGCCGACGCATGGGCCAGCAGACCCTGGCGCAGGGGCGGCGCGAGGATCAACAGCAGATTGGCCAGGCCCCGGGCCAGCCGCCAAGCCCCGGCCACCGCCGGGCCACCGACCGCCGCCACCAGGGGAACATCGGCCTGGGCCCCGGCTCCGGACACGAGGCTGGTGCCGGTGGTCGTCAGGGCCAGGCGACCAAGGCCGGGGTGTTGTACCTCAAGTTTCCGCCAAGCCTGCAGGTTTACTGGTATGGCGATCCCGGTCGGCCGCAGGGGCCAGCTGGCCCAGACCATGCCGAGAGCCCAGGCGAGATCTCCCACGACATGACCCAGGACCATCCCGAACAACCCCGCGTCAATGAAGGCCGCCACCGCCAGACCCGCGAGGCGAATAACCCCGGCCCCCACCTGTACCCGGGCCACCAGGTCGTGCCGTCCGGCGTGCAACAGGAGTCCAGTCCACGGATCGCAGGCCTGCACCGCCAGGCCCAGGGCCAAGGGCAGGGTGGCCAGGGCCAATCCCGCCGACAGACCCACCAAGCCCGGCATGGCCACTAGCACCACCGCCAGGGCCAGGCCCGCCGCCAGGGCACAGACCTGATCCACGGCCCAGGCCGCACCCACCAGTGTCCCCGGAGCCTGACTGCCCGGCAGGTAGCGAACCAGGGCCTGCCACGGCTGGACCGTCACCAGACGCAGGGTGGCCCCCAAGCCTTGGGCGACCGCTAACGCCGCAAATTCCGGGGCCGGCAAAACGTGGGCCGCCAGCAGAAGCCCCGCAAGGCCGAGGGCGCCCCCCAGACCGGCGCCACCCATAAGCCAGGTAAGACCCTGTCGCAGGCTCATCCGGGCGGCGCGAGCACCGCACCCAGCAACCGGGGGCGGAAGGAGGACAACCGATCCAAGGCCGCCGCCACATCAGAGCGCCGAGTCCAGCCGGAACGCACTGCCAACAGCAGGGCATCGCTGTACCGGGCTAGCTCGACGGTGTCGGCGACATCGGCCGGCGGGCCGTCAATGACCACCACCGGATGGCTGTGGCGGCAGAAGGCCAACCATTCCTGAAGGCACGAACCAGCCAGGAGTTCCGCCGGGTTGGAAGGTGTCCCCCCCGCGGGCATCAGGTGGAGGTTCGGATGGGCCGTGGGCCGGGCGGCGATTTCCGCCTCACCGGCCAGGATCTGGGTCAGGCCCGGGGTGGCGGGCTGGGCGAAAAGCACATCCAAACTTGGCATGCGGAGGTCACCATCCACCAGCAGGACGGCATGCCCGGCATCCGCCAGCACCAGGGCCAGGCCGAGGGCCAGGTTGGTCCGGCCATCACCACCGCCGGGGGACGTCACCAGGAAGATCCGACCTCCGGCGGTGTCACCGGGGGCGATCTCCGCCCGCAGGTTGCGTAGGACTTCCGCCAGGGCCGGATCCAGGGCCAGTTGTCCGTTGTCGACCGCCGGTGTGGGGGCCCAGGGAAGTTCCGCCAGCACCGACAAGCCATGGCGGCGGACGAGGTCCTGGCGATCCCGGATCCGACTATCAAAGGTTTCTCGCAACAGGGCCGTGGCGGCTCCGGCCACCATGCCGATGACCGCGGCGATCACCAGCCAGGCCGATCCCGATAAGCCGACGGGCCGGGGATTAACCTCGGCTTGGTCGGCAATGGCCAGGGGTACGTCGTCAATGCGTCCGGCGGCAGCCTGCTGGTAATAGCGTTCCAGGAGATCGTGGTGCACCTTCTCTAGGGTCAGCCGACGTTCCTCGTGGCGGGCCAAACCCAGCAACGCCTCAGCGTAGGCGGTGGCCCGGGCCTGGGCGTCAGCGGTACGGGCAATGATGTCCCGGTGACTGGTGGCGGCCTGTTCCGCTGCGGCGATGAGGCCATCCGCCGCCCCCGTGATCACGGCTTCGTACTGCAGATCGAAGGAGGCCACTTCCGCTTCGGCCTGGATCATCCGGGGATGCCGGGCCAGATACTTTTGCGCCAGCCGGTCGCGTTCTGCCGACGCTGCCACGAGGCGAGGGGCCAACTCGACCACCGAGCGCTGCTGAGCAATGGCGGGCAGGGCCAGCAGGCGACGCCGGACTTCTGCCGGATCCCCCGCCGTGCGGGCAGCCACCACCTGGGCGGCCCGGGTTTCGGCTTCTGCCAGGCGACCTTCGGATTCCGCGCGCTGGCGAGCCAATTGGTTAATTTCTTGGGCCAGGTGGTTGTCCTGTGGATGGGTACTGATGATGCCGTGGGCCGCGCGGTAGGTCCGGACTTCCTCCTCAGCCTGGGCCAACTGGCCCCGGGCCACCTCAACCTGACGGTTCAAGGCTTCCTGCCGTACCTGGTCCTGGTGGCGGCCCCGCCGCAGGTGGACCTCGCGGTAGGCCGTGAGGACGGCCGTCAGCAAGCGTTCCGCGCGGTGGGGATCCTCATCCGTCAAGGCCAGGGTGACGACCCAAGCTTCACGGACGGCGACCACCCTCAGCCGACGGCGCAGGAGATCCACGGGACTGGCCGCGTTATGGTAGGCCGGGCCGGGTGCATCCATTGACGCCAGGGCGGTGGCCAGCACCTCCTGAGACATCAGGGTTTCGCGCTGGGTCGTCACCAAGTCGTCCGCCACCGGAGCCGAGGCCGGATCCAGGCGGGCCGACAGGGACCGCTGACTGACATCCAGGGTCAGGCTGGCAGTGGCCTGATAAGTCGGAGGGCGGAGGAAAGCCACCGCCAGCACCAGGGCCGCCGCCAGCACCGCCGCCACCAGGGCTGGGCCCCGGCGGCGTAGGAGAATCTCCGCCAGATCTCCAAGAGTCAGGGCATCGGTCGCAACAGCCATGTCAAAATACCTGGGGGGATGGCACGCAGCCAGCGAAGTCCGAGCATGGGGGTATGTCCCGATATCTCGCTTGGCTGCTGTGGATCTTGGTCGGCGCCGCCATCGGCGTCCTGTGGTCCCTGGGGTGGGTGGAAACCGTCAAGTTCCGCCACACGATCGAGAACCTCCAGGCCTGGTGGGGACCAGGAACCCACATGGTGGACCAGGTGGACGGCTGGCTCCACGGCCTCGTGGCGGCCCTGGCCACAGGATGGCTGGCCTGGCCCCTGATCCGCCTGGGCTGGGCATGGTGGCCTGCACCGACCGTCGTAGCGGTAGCCGCGCTCGTCGATGAATTGGTCCAGGCGGCAAGCGAGAGCGGGCGGACTGCCAGCCTCACGGACCTGACCTGGGGCGCGATCGGCATCGCGGTGGCCGTTGGTGTCCTCCTCACTCGGCGCCCAACCACCAGGCCCGACGCAGGGCCGCGCCAAGCCCGTCGCCGTAGATGACCCGAGCCGGTTGGCCGAGGGTCACGCCGGCCGGCACGCGGTCGAGGGCAATTCGTATCACGGCCTGGCCCACGGCCGGGCGGATGTCGATCAACGGTGTGCCCTGGGATTGCAGGGTCACCACCTGACCCGTGAGCGTCAGGTGATCCTCCACCAGGCGCACGGTGGCCCGCGAGCCGATCGGTGGCACATCGCCCGTCGGGACCAGGGCGTCAATCGACAGGCTGGCGGTCCGAGCAAGGTCGAGCACGGGGTCTCCCAACGCCAGGGCACGTCCAGCCAAGGCTTTGGTCGCGACCACGGTACCCGCCTCGGGAGCGGTGATGGCCACGATCCGCCGACGCTCCCGGGCCGCCCGCGCTTCCTCGACCCCCCGTTCGGCGACGGTGAGGTCATTCTGGGCCCCGTTCAATGCGGCAGTCGGCTCGGGCTCCGAAAGGGCGGCGAGCAGCGTGGGCGCGGGACTGATGCCCGTAGCAATCGCATCGACATCAGTGGGGTCAACCAAACAAGCCGCATCACCCGCCACTTCGGGTAATGCCGAGGTAGTCGATGTCAGCACCGCCGCCCCACTCGCCATCGCCTCGAGCACCGGCATGCCAAAGCCCTCGTACAACGACGGGAATACAAACGCCCGCGCCCCCGCCAACAAACTAGGCAAATCGGCATCTGGCACAAACCCTATCAAATGCACGCGGTCCGCCACACCATGAGCTCGGGCGATGTCGGCGAGCGGTTCGCTCAACCAGCCGGCCCGCCCAGCA
>CAIUVD010000108.1 GCA_903902515.1 uncultured Planctomycetota bacterium
CCTCGGCATCGTTGGAAACGATCCAGCGCTTCGCCGCCCGCTCCAGCGGCAGCGCATCGGCCAGACGCTCCATCTCCACCGGGTCCTCCACGGTCATCTTCTCCTCCGGCGAGAGAGCCAGCGCCGCCCAGTGGCGGGTGTCCTCCAGTGCTCTCTGCTTGTCGGTGTCGAAGCTGACCTTCACCTCGATCATGTTGTCGTAGCCCGGCTTCTCCTTGCCGGAGGCGGCCATGCCCTCCTTCACGTTGGGCAGCAGCGTTTCGGTGTACAGCTCCACCGCCTTGCCGGGTTCTTTGGCTTTCACCAGGGACTCGGCCCGGGCCAGGATCTGGGCGGAATCCAAGGTCGAGGCGGGGGCCTCGGCATCGGCTCCGAACAGGCAGCAGGAGGCGATCAGGACCGGAACAAGATGACGCAGGCGCATGGCCTGGAAGTTGACCTCAATCAAGGGGTTGGGCAACGGGTTTATGTCCTGGGGGACGGGCTCTGCTTGAAACCGCTGCGCCAATCCCTGAACTGCTTTCCCCATGCACCATGCCATCGCCCAGAAAACCGCCCTCCATGACCTCCAGGCCGCCCAGGGCGGGAAGATGATCGATTTTCACGGGTGGATCATGCCGGTGCAGTTCGCGGGGATCACGGCCGAGCATCAGGCGGTACGCACGTCTGCCGGTGTTTTCGATCTCAACCACATGGGCCGCCTGCACCTGGTCGGGCCTGGAGCAGTGGCCTTTCTGACCCGCCATGCCTGTCGGGCGGTGGCGGACATGAAAGCCGGGGCGGTGCGTTATGGCCTCGTGCTGGCCGAGGATGGCACCGTCGAGGATGACATCCTGGTGTCCCGCGAGGGGGAGGCGTCCTTCCACATCGTGGTCAATGCTGGGAACAAGGAAAAAATCCTCGATATGTGGCGGTCGGCGGTTCCGGCCGGCACGATCCTGACGGATCTGTCGGCGTCCCAGGGCATGATCGCCGTCCAGGGACCGGCGGCGCTGCATCTTCTTCAGTCTCTGCAACTGGATGGTATGACCCTCAAAAACTACGCTTTTACCGATGTCTCCTGGCGTGGCACGGTGGTCCGGCTGTCGCGGACCGGTTACACGGGGGAGGACGGCTGCGAATGCTTCCTGCCCGTCGATCGGGTCGGTGAATTATGGACGGCGGTGGTCGAAGCCGGGGCCGTGCGCTGCGGTCTCGGGGCCCGCGATACCCTCCGCACCGAGGCGGCCATGCCCCTCTATGGCAATGAACTCGACCGCACCGTGACGCCGGTCGAGGCGGGGCTGGGGTTTGCCATCAACAAGGCGGGTGGATTCATCGGGGACCAGGTGGTGCTGGCCCAGCTCACCCGGGGACCTGCCAAATGCTTGGTCGGCCTGCGCATGCAGGAAAAACGCGTGCCCCGCACGGGGTATCCGGTGGTGGTCGAGGGTCAGCCGGTGGGCACCATCACCAGCGGCACCCTGTCGCCGACCCTTGGTGCCGCGATCGGCATGGCCTATGTTCCGGCAGCCCTGGCCCTGCCCGGGACGACGCTTTCGGTTGATCTTCGTGGTACCCTGGTGACGGCCACCGTCGTTGCCCTTCCCTTCTACAAGCGAGCCAAGTAACCCATGTTCCCCTTCATCGTCTTCGCCATCTTCGCCGTGGTCGCCCTCGGGGCTTCGGCGAATCCCGCCTGGCCCCGCCCGGTGCGGGTCGCCCTGGTCGCCCTGTCACCGCTCCTCCTGATCGTCGGCTTCCTGATCGGGTCGTCAGTTATCGTGCCCGCCGATCGTTCGGGCATTGTCCACAAGCACGTTGGGCCAGCCCTGGCGGGCGGATCCATCGTTGCCCGCAATGGCGAACAGGGCCCCCAGGCCGAAATCCTTGGGCCTGGCTGGCACTTTGGCTTCCTGCCGTTCATGTACGCGGTGGAGATCGTGCCGGTGGCCGTCATCGAACACGGCAAGCTCGGTTTTGTGACCGCCAAGGATGGCGCCCCCCTTGGGGAAGGTCAGACCTTTGCCAAGGTCTGGGACTCAACCGCGGAAATGCTGGACCCCGCCACCTTCCTGGCCAAGGGCGGCCAGCGCGGTCCCCAGACCACGGTCCTGTCGCCGGGCACGTATCGTTTCAACCCTGTCCTCCATGACATTACGGCCATCGACGTGCTGAATGTCCCGGCTGGGACGGTGGCGGTCATCAAGTCGAACACCGGCGTCGAGCCCACGGGTGACCTGCCGGTGGTCAACGGCGTGCCGTTGGTTCTCAGGGATCAGAAAGGCATCTGGCGCGAGGCCCTCAAGCCCGGTGCCTATTACCTCAACACCCAGGCCTACATCGCTACGTTGGTTCGTACCAGCCAGCGCGTCTATACCTACCAAACCGCCCAGGTCCGGGCCAAGAGCAAGGATGCGGGTCAGGATTGGTCGGTGTCCGTGCGCTCTAAGGATGGCTTCAGCTTCCCGGTCGACGTCCGCATCGGCTGCGCGGTGGAGGCCGCCAATGCGCCCTACCTGGTGGCCCTGCTGGGTGATCCTGATCGCCGGGTCCGTGACGACCAGGAGGATGAGGAGCTCGAAATCCTGGAAGCCAAGGTCGTGCTGCCGGCCGTGCGGACGATTTTCCGCAATGTCGCGGAAACCATGAACGCCCTCGAATTCGTCAATGCCCGTTCGACCATTGAGCGCATCGCCACGGAGCGCATGAAGGCGGAACTGGCGAAGTTCCACCTGACCTGTGACGGCGTTTACGTCGGCAACATCCATCTCGATGCCAGCGAAGCCGGCAAGAAGCTGATCCTCACCCAGACGGACCGCGAAGTGGCCTTCAACCAACAGAATCTTTACGGGGAACAGAAGAAGGCCGAGGAAGCCCGCGCCGCCTTTGTGAAGGCCCAGGAGGAGGCGGATCAGCAGCGCAACCTAGCCAAGGCCACCTACGAGGTCCATGTGAAGGAGCAGCAGGCCAAGGCCCGCGCTGCCGAGGCCAAGGGTGAGGCGGATTACCAGATCATCACCGGTGAAGGCCGGGCCAAGGCCTACGATGCCATGGTCAAGTCCCTCGGCCGTGAACAGGTGGCCCAGTTGGAACTCCTCAAGTTGGTGTCGGAAGGCAAGATCCAGATCACCCCCCAGGTCATGGTCAGCGGCAATGGCGGCATCAATGACGCCCTCGCCGGCACTATCCTCCGGCAATCGCTCCCGGTTGCTCCGGTCAAGTAAGTCATGCGTATCGTGATTCTCCTGATGATCGTTGCCGTCCTGGGGGCGGTAGCTGTGATCGTGGTGGCGGCGATTTCCAGTCGCCGGAAGCCCGGCGATAGATCCCGACACGAGGATGATCCCCGGGCGTGATTTGCGCTCGAAGTGATGTGGAGGTATGCTCATCCGCGGGGTACCTCCATGTTCACCATCACCGTCGGACGCACCGCCCAGGGATTCCTCGTGCGCGTTGGTCACCATGGCACGTTGCGGGAAAGTCGGGCTTTGGCTGAGTTTATCGCCCACATCCAGCCCCCCGCCGTGGTGGACCTTGATCTGAGCGCGGTGGTCTACCTAGACTCGACGTTTCTCGGCTCGCTGATTGGTTTTCACAAGCGACTTAACATCAGTAATTTAGGACGATTTCGGATTTGTGGTCCCGTGGATCACGCCCGTCACCTGATGGGCAAAACTCGGCTGGATACGCTTCTCCCGCTGACCGAGGTGACCCCGGAACTTGTTGGCGATGAACACGTGATTCCTCAGGACG
>CAIUVD010000109.1 GCA_903902515.1 uncultured Planctomycetota bacterium
CGGACCCCGGACCCCGGACCCCGGACCTCGCATGCACATTCCCGAAACCGCCATTTCCGACCTCGACTGGTCCACCGTCCCCAGCCCCTGCTACGTCGTCGATACGCGGCTGCTCGAACGGAATGCCCAGATCCTGGGCCGGGTGCGGCGGGAGGCGGGGGTCCATGTGCTGGCGGCCCTCAAGGCTTTTAGTCTGTGGAAAGCCTTCCCGGTTCTCGCTCCGTACCTTGATGGGGCCTGTGCATCCGGCCCGTGGGAAGCCCAATTGGCCCGGGAGGAGTTCGGCAAGGAGGTCCACACCTACGCACCGGCCTTCAGTGATCAGGACATGGCCGAAACCCTGCGTTTCACGGACCACCTGGTGTTCAACTCGCCGGCCCAGTTGGCCCGACACCTGCCCGCCGTGCGCGCTTGTGGTCGGCCCATCACCTGCGGCATTCGCATCAACCCGGAGTACGCCGAGGTTGAGGTCGACCTCTACAACCCCTGCGCCCTCGGTTCGCGTCTCGGTTCGCGGCGCGAGGTCCTCGGGAAGACGCTGCCCGAGGGGGTCGATGGCCTGCACTTCCACGTCATGTGCCAGCAGGGTTGCGACGTCCTGGCCCGGGTGCTGGAACGGGTCGAGGCCCGCTTTGGCGACCTGCTGCCGCACCTGAAATGGATCAACTTTGGCGGTGGTCACCACATCACCGTCGAGGGCTATGACGTGGACGGCCTCATCGCCCTGCTGCGGGCTTTCCGCGCCCGTCACCCGCACCTAGAAGTTTACCTGGAGCCGGGCGAGGCCCTGGCCATCAATACCGGTGTGTTGGTGACCACCGTGCTGGATGTCGTGAGCAATGGGGTTGAGGTCGGGATCCTCGACTGTTCGGCCACCGCCCACATGCCGGACGTGCTGGAGATGCCCTACCGCCCGACCATTCATGGCGCCACGGATGCCGGGACCACGCCCTACACCTACCGCCTGGGCGGCCCCACCTGCTTGGCGGGCGATGTGCTGGGCGACTGGTCCTTCCCCGCGCCCCTGGTCCCGGGGCAGCGCCTGGTGATCGCGGATATGGCCCATTACACGATGGTCAAAACCTCGTTTTTCAACGGCGTCCGCCATCCGTCCATCGCCCTCTGGGATGGCAAGACCCTCGACGTGGTTCGTACCTTTGGTTACCAGGACTACCGCGACCGGTTGGCCTAATCCAGGAGTGCGGCCCTCCTGGCCGCTCGTGCAGACCTTCCTTGCCCCTGATCCGCCCTACCCTGTTCCGTCCTATGACTGACCACTGGTGGATCGAAACCGTCGCTGACCTTCCCCGCGTCGTGGAGGCTTGCCGCACGGCCCCCTGGCTGGCCCTCGACAGCGAGGCCAACAGCATGTTCGTGTACCGCGAACAGATGTGCCTCCTGCAATTGAACGCCGGGGGTCAGTTGATCGTCGTCGACATGGTGGCCCTGCTGAAGGCGGAGGGCTGGGATGGCAGTGCCCCCTCCCACGTCCTCGACTCCCTGAAAACCGAATTGAGCCGCACCGACCGGCCCCTGTGGCTGCATGGCGGCGAATACGACTGCGCCCTCCTCAAGCGCGATTTCGGCATCACCCCCGCCGGGGTCTGGGATACCCAGCAGGCCGCCAGTCTGCTCGGCTGGCCCGCCACGGGTTACGGCGCGGTGGTCGAAAAACTGTGTGCCGTGACCCTCGAAAAAGCCTTCACCCAGTACGACTGGGCGACCCGGCCCCTGGATCCCGGGGCCCTTCAGTACGCCCTCGACGATGTGGTGCACCTGCCGAAATGCGCGGAGATTCTCAAGGCCGAGGTCGCAACGGCAGACCTGGTCGAGGAGCACGCCATCGCGTGCCAAGCGGTCACGGAATCCACCAGCGGCGCCGGATTTGACCCTGCCGGATTCTGGAAGATTAAGGGCCTGCGGGACCTGCCAAAGGACTGCCACGGCGTCCTCGCGGCCCTCTACGTGTGGCGAGATGGCATTGCCCGGGAAGCCAACCTACCCCCCGGCCGGATCATCAACAACGAGAGTCTGTTGATCGTGGCCAAGTACGCGCCCCTGTCCTTCCAGCAGTTGAAAAAGGCCGGGCTCAAAAGTTGGGTCCTGTCCCAGCACGGCGAAGCCATTATCGACGCCATCCGATCCGCGAAGGAACAGCCGCCGGCGATCCCCGAGCAGCCCCGCCGTCGCGAGGTCGATGACGCCGAGGAGGACCGGGAAACCCGCCTCAAGGACTGGCGCCGGAGCGAATCCGAACGCCGTAAGGTGCCCCTCCAGGTGGTCCTGCCAGCGAAGTCCATTGAACATCTCAAGCGGTACGGGGCTGGTGATCTGTCGGCGGTTCCCCAACTCGGTCCGAAGCGCATCGGGCTGTATGGGGAGAAGATCGTGACGCTGTGTCGGTGACACGATGAAGTCCGGGGTCCGGGGTC
>CAIUVD010000110.1 GCA_903902515.1 uncultured Planctomycetota bacterium
ACCCCGGACCCCGGACCCCGGACCCCAGACGTTCAATAACCGAGATGCCGAGCCACATCCTTCGGCAACACAAACATCGCCGGCTGCAATTCCGGCGTCCAGGCCGTCAGGGTCTCGGGCTTGGTCGGCATGCTGACGACCTTGCGGTGGTCGCCGGCGCCGCACCAGGCCACGGCCCACTGGCTGCCGGGGTAGGAAGGCACGCTCATCAGGTAGGTATGGCTGGGGAGCCGACCCTTGAGTTTGCGCAGGGCGGAACGGCAGGTGTCGGACTCGAAGACCGGGTCGCCGAGGGGCGACGTCAGAACGCCGCCCTCGCGCAGGCGGGCGAAGACCGTATCGGCGAAGGTCCGGTCATAGAAGTCGTCGCTGGCGGTATCGTCCAGTTCACCGGCGTCCACGATGATGGCGTCAAACAGTTCGGTGCAGGTCGCCAAGTAGCGGTGGGCGTCGTCGATCACGAGTTCAACCCGGGGATCGTCAAAGGACGAGGCGGATTCCGGGAACCACTTGCGGCACACCTCGACCACTTGGCGGTCGATCTCGACCACCGTGACCTTCTTCACGCCGGGGTAGCGCAGGACTTCCCGGGCCACGCCACCGTCACCACCGCCCAGGACCAGAACTCGCTCCACCTTGTCCGTCGTGGTCAGGGCCGGGTGAACCAGCATCTCGCTGTAGATCGATTCGTCGCTGTCGGTGATGGCAATCGAGCCACCGAGGGTCAGGACCCGGCCGAAAGCCACGGTGTCATAGACGGCGATGCGCTGGAACGGGGTGTTCTCGGCATGCAGCACGTCCCGCACCCGGACCTTGATGCCGGTCTGGTCGTTGAACATGTCTTCGAGCCAGAGATTGAGATTCGAGGTAATGCTCATGGGGGCCTTGGGCTGCGAGGGAGAGGGGAGAGGGGAGAGGGGAGAGGAATGGAGATTCACTCCGGACCGGGCACGAGGCTGGAACCAACGTGGCCCCTCCTCTCCCCTCTCCCCTCTCCCCTCTCCAAATCGAAAAGATCAGTCGATAGCCACGACTTTGGTCCGCGGGAAGAAGTTAAACTCCGTCGCCGAGGCCCAGGTGTAGGCGCCCATGGTCGGGCTGACGACGAGGTCGCCAACCTCCATTTCCGGCAGTTCGATGTCGCGGTAGATGACGTCGATGCTGTCGCAGGTCGGGCCGCTGACGACGGACAGGCGTTCGGGCCCGCAGTCCTTGCCTTCAAGTTTCTTGAGGGGCGCGAACTTGTAGTCGGCGTGGTCAAATAACTTGCCGGAATAACTGCCGTAGAGGCCGTCATCCAGGTAGTACCACATGCGGCCCTGACGCTCGGCCTTGCCCATGACGCTGGCCACCAGGGTCATGCTCGGGGCGCTGATGAAGCGGCCCGGTTCGGCGATCAGGCGGACGTTAGGGAACAAGCGGGCCAGTTCCGCTGCCAGGGGCTGGCAGTACTGCTGGATCGGCATCACCGACTCGGTGTAGGAAGCCGGGAAGCCGCCGCCGATGTCGAGGGTGTCGAGGGGAATGCCTTCCAGGGCGGCGAGATTGAAGATCTGGCGGCAGGTGGTGACGGCTTCCACGTACTTGTAGTGGTTCATCAACTGCGAACCGGCGTGGAACGACAGGCCCCGGACCTTGAGGCCCATGCCGACGGCCTTGCGGAGGAGTTCCATGGCCTCGGCCGGCTGGACGCCGAACTTGGCGGACAGGTCACACTGGGCTTCCTTGTTACGGAAGCTCAGGCGCATCATCAGTTCGACCTTGTCCTTGTAGGGCAAGAACTTCGGCAATTCGTAGGGATTGTCGAAAACAAAGGTCTTACAGCCGAAATCCAAGGTGTAACGGATGTCGCCGTCGCGCTTGATGGGGTGCGTCTGAATGCACCGCTCCGGGTCCACACCGCAGCCCCGCACCACATCGACTTCACCATTGGTGGCGAGGTCGAACCAGCCGCCGATCTCCTTCAGGGCCGACACCACCGCCGGATGGGGCAGGGGCTTGAGGGCGTAGTGCAGGAGGACGCCCGGCAGCGCGGCCTGGAGGCTGCGGTACTGGGCGACGGCGGTCCGGGTGGAGAGCATCAGGAGCGGGGCTCCGTGTTCGGCCACCAGGGATCGGATTCGGGTGCTGTCGATATTCATCGGAGGTCGGGGGGTTCGGCGTGGGTCGAGGGCATGGGATGGTCTCCGGATGCCTGGGTGATGCTGAGACCGCCATCGGAATTGAGGTCGATCTCGTCAAGAAAGCGGGGGAAGGCGTCGGTGATCGGCGACACGGCATTGGCGTCGTCGATCAATTCGCGCAAAAACGGCATGACCGTCAGCATGGCCTGGTGGGTCGCGCCGGTGTAGCAGTCCAGGCCGGTGACACCCCGCTCCTTGAGCCGGGCATCGATTTCGGCCGGGGTCAGGGCGGCGACGTCGATGGAATCCGAACAGATGGTCACGGACCACAGGACGGCGTACATCGGGATGAAGACGGTCATGGTCCGGCGGTAGCGGAAGACATCCGCCAGGGTCCGCAGGCACTGCTGAAAAGTCCGGGGCCGGGTGATGGGCGACTCGGTGTGCATGACGAAGATGCCGTCCTCGTCGCGGAACCGCGCCTTCACCGCCCGGAAGAACTCGCGGGTGTACAGGAGGGCCGACGGGCCGAAGGGGTCCGTCATGTCCATGATCACGGCGTCGAAGATTTCGTCGGTGCGTTCGACGAAGGCCCGGCCATCGCCGATTTCCGTGCGCACACGGGTATCGCGGAAGGCCCCGCCGTTGACCTCCGGGAGGTACTTGTCGCTGAAGGCGATGACCCCCTCATCCAGTTCCGCCAGCACCGCCTTACGCACCGAGCGGTAGCGCAGGACCTGGCGCAGGATGCCGCCGTCACCGCCACCGATGATCAGCACATCTTCGCACCGGGGGTGAGCCGCCAGGGCCGGGTGAACCATCGGCTCGTGATAGATGAACTCATGGCGCGACGCCACCTGGGTCACGCCATCCAAGAGGAGGACCTTACCGAACTCCTCGCTTTCGACGATTTCTAACCGCTGATGCCGGGTCTGGGCGGTTTGCAGGGTACGACCAGCCCGGACGAAGAACCCGAAGTCCGGGTTCAACCGCTCGACGATATAACGGGGCTGATCAGCCATGCGCGCGGGACCATATGGGGTCGGGAGGGTTGGCAATCAGCCGGGCCGGTCCCTTGGCAAAGTCCGGGGTCCGGGGTCCGGGGTC
>CAIUVD010000111.1 GCA_903902515.1 uncultured Planctomycetota bacterium
AATCTTAGATTTCCCGAAGCGCGCCAGCGGCGCGCGGTCCCAGGATGGGCATCGTCAAGCTGCTGAGGAAGGCTCAGGTGGAAGCCTTGGTGGCGGCATTGGTCCGGGTGATCATGCCTCCGGGCAGCATGGCGGCGCGGTAGCCGTGCTGATTGAGGAACCGCACGGCAAAACTGGCCCGCTGGCCGGCGGCGCAGGCGACGCTCCAGGTGCGGTCGGCGGGGAGTTCCTGGTAGCGGCGGCGCAGGTCGTTGAGGGGGATGGCGGTTGCCCCGGGGAGGGGATTTTTGGCGATTTCCATCGGGTCCCGGACATCCAGCAGGTCCGGGCCGGGGTCGGTCCAGGAGGCCTGGGGCAGGTCGCCGTTGCGGATGTTCTGGGCGATCATCCCGGCGAGGTTCACGGGATCTTTGGCGGCGCCGAACTGCGGGGCGTAGCACAACTCGGCTTCCGCCAGGTCGTCGATGGTGCCGCCCAACTGGATGGCCATGGCGATGGCGTCGATGCGTTTGTCGACGCCGTCTTCGCCCACCGCCTGGGCCCCGAGGAGGCGGCCGTCGGACGGGCGGAAGATGACCTTGAGGTGGATGGGTTTGGCCCCGGGGTAGTAACTGGCGTGGGAGCCGGGGTGGAGGTGGACGGCGGTGGCGTCGGTGATGCCGGCCCGAGCGAGGGCCTTCTCGCTGGCGCCGGTGCAGGCGGCTTGCAGGCCGAAGACGCCGCAAATCGCCGTGGCTTGGACACCCCGGAAGGTCGTGGGCCGCCCGGCGATGGCGTCGGCGGCGATGCGACCTTGGCGATTGGCCGGGCCCGCGAGGGGGAGGACGACGTCTTGGCCGAGGACCACGTCCCGGGCTTCGGTGGCGTCGCCCACGGCCCAGATGGCTGGGTCGATGGTCCGTTGCTGGTCATCGACGGCGATGCCGCCTCGGTTGCCCAAGGGCAATCCGGCTTCGACCGCTAGGCGGGTTTCCGGGCGGACGCCGAGGGCCAGGATCACCAGATCGGTGGCGATGGTCTGGCCATCGGCCAGGACGGCAGCCAGTCGGCCGTTTTCGGGGCGGAAGCCCGTCAGGGTTTCGGAAAACCGCAATTGGATGCCGTGCTGGCGCAGGCGTTGGGCGACCGGGGCGGCCATTTCCGGGTCGAGGGGGGCCATGACCTGGGCGTTGCGCTCCAGGAGGATGACCTCCAGCCCGCGATGACGGAGGTTCTCGGCCATTTCGAGACCGATGAAGCCGCCGCCGACCACCAGGGCGGTGCCGGTCTGGTGCTGGTCGATCCAGCTCCGGATGGCCCGGGTGTCGGGAATCGAACGGACGGTAAAAATGCCGGGCAGGTCGGCCCCGGGGAGGTCCGGACGGATGGGGGCTGCGCCGGGGGACAGGACCAGGGCATCGTAGGCCACGGTGTCGATGGCGCCGGTTTCCAGGTCCGTCAGGCGGAGGGTCTTGGCAGCGCGGTCGATGCCCCCGGCCTCGGTCCGGGTGCGGACTTCGATATTGAAGCGGTCACGGAACAGTTCCGGCTTGGCCATCAGCAGTTTGGCCTCGTCGACGATCACCTGGCCCACGAAGTAGGGCAGGCCGCAGTTGGCGAAGGACACATGGGGGCCGCGGTCGACGAGGAGAATCCGCAGGTCCTCCCGCAGGCGGCGCAGGCGGGCGGCGCAGGACGCGCCCCGGCCACGCCGCCGACGATCACCACCGTGCCGCCGGAACGAATGCCCATGTCAGACTCCGCAGCAGGAGGTGGGCGTGGGGGCGGCAGGAGAACCGGCGGGGGCACGGTTCCACGGCATCCGGCCTAGGACATAGGCGAGGCCGCAGTAACCCGAGGCACCGGCGAAGGTCAGGCCGGCGCCGATAAAGCCCGAGAGGATCGTCCAGCGGGGATCGACGGCGAAACCGAGGACCACGCCGAGGAGGATCAGGGGCCCGACGGTCAGTTGGACCTGGCGATCCAGGGGCAGGACCCGGCGGTTGGTGCGGTTGACCGGGAGGCCGGCGGCCTCCCAGGCCTTGGTGCCGCCATCGACGACTACGCAGCGCAGGCCGCTGCCTTCGAGTTTCTCAGCCGCTGACCGGGCGCGGGCGCCGCCGTGGCACAGCAGCAGCAGTTCGCTGCCGGCGGCCAGGGTCTTGATGGCCTCGACCTCCAGCCGGTCGAGGGGCACATTGCGGGCGCCGACGGCGTGGATGGCAGCGAACTCGGCGGGTGTGCGGACATCCAGCAGGAGGCACCCGGTGCGGGTGGCGGCGTCGTTGGGGGAGATGACGGTGGGCATGGGATTCCTTACGGGGTGGTGGGCCGGCGGCGCCGGTCCCAGACATAGAGCAGGGGAACGAGAACGGGAGCAGTGGCCAGGCTGGCCAAGGACCCGGCCATCAGGGCCAGGGCCAGGCCCTGGAAAATCGGGTCGGTGAGGATCACCCCCGCGCCGACCACCACCGCCAGGGCGGTGAGCAGCATCGGGCGGAAACGCACGATCCCGGCCCGCACGGCGGCTTCGATGAGGGGCGTGCCGGCGGCTTCCTCGGCCTGGATGAAGTCCACCAGGATCACCGCATTACGGACCACGATGCCGGCCCCGGCCATGAAGCCGATCATCGAGGTGGCGGTGAAGAAGGCGCCAAAACCCCCGGGCACCGGCATCAGGGCGTGGGCCGGCAGGACGCCGAGGAGGGAGAACGGGATCACCGTCATCACCACCAGGGGGGTGCTGAAGGAGCCGAACCAGCCGACCATCAGGAGGTAGATCAGCACGATGCAGCCCGCAAAGGCCAGGCCCATGTCGCGGAAGACTTCGAGGGTGATGTGCCATTCGCCGTCCCACTTCACGGCCGGCTGGAGGTCGTTGGCGGGCTGGCGGAGGTTGAGGACCGGCAGGGTGGCGGTGGCGCCGCCAAAGCGGGTGGCGTCGAGTTTCGCCAGGCGCTGGTTGATGGCCAGGATCGCCGGGGTCGGGCCTTCAACGGCGCCGGCCACATCGCCCACCACATAGATCACCGGTAGCAGGTTCTTGTGGTGGATGCTGGGGGGCCGGGCCGTGCGTTCCAGGCGGCCCAGTTCCCGCAGGGGCACTAAGCCGGCCCGCCCGGCCACCCGCAGGGCCAGCAGGTCCTCGTCATGGCGCAGGCTGGCGGCCGGCAGGTCGACGACGATGGCCAAATCCTCACGCTCCCGGGCCTGGTGGACGAGGCCCACGGGCAGGCCCTCCACCGCCAGGCGGACGGTGTCGTTGATGTCGGCCGTCGAGACGCCGGCCAGGGCGGCTTTCTCCTTATCGACGATGAAGCGCAGGGTCGGTTGGGGATCTTCCTGGTACCAGTCGATGTCGACCACGCCGGGGGTTTCTGTGAACAGGCGGCGGATTTCCTCGGCCAGGGCCCGGCGGGCTTCGGGGGTCGGGCCATAGACTTCGGCCACCAGGGTTTGCAGGACCGGCGGGCCGGGGGGCACTTCGATGACCGTCAGGCGGCCGCCCGCCGCAGCGGCCAGTTCCGCCAGTCGGGGGCGCAGGCGCTTGGCGATGCCGTGACTGGCGGTGGTGCGGAGGCCGTGGGGGTGGAGGTTGATTTGCAGGTCCGCCACCGCGTCGCCCTGGCGGTTGAAGGAATGGCGCACGAGCCCGTTGAAGGTGTAGGGGGCGGCGGTCCCGGCGTAGATCTGGTAGTCGGCGACTTCGGGGTCTTCGAGGGCGGCGGCGGCCAGGCGACGGGCGACGGCGGTGGTCCGCTCCAAGGAGGTGCCCTCGGGCATGGTCAGGGCGACCTGGAACTCGGATTTATCGTCGAAGGGCAGCATCTTTACCGGCACGGCGCCCAGGGGCACCAGGGCCATCACTGCCAGCAGGGCGACGGTGGCTCCCCCGAGGACGGCCCAGCCCTTGGCGGTGCTGGTCAGGACGCGGGTCATGGCGGCGCGGTAGAGGCGGGCGGCGAGGCCCTCATGCTCGGTGTCGTGGCCGCTGGCGGGCCGCAGGATGCGGACGGCGGCCCACGGCGTGACGATGAAGGCCACCAAGAGCGAGAAGACCATGGCCGCGCTCGCGCCCACCGGGATCGGCCGCATGTAGGGGCCCATCAGGCCGCCCACCAGGGCCATCGGCAGGATGGCGGCGATCACTGCCACGGTGGCGAGGATGGTGGGATTGCCGACCTCGGCGGCGGCCTCGACGGCGATGGTCGCCAGGCTGCGGCCCTTGGATTCCGCCAGACCCAGGCGACGGGCGATGTTTTCCACCACCACGATGGCGTCATCCACCAGGATGCCGATCGAGAAGATCAGGGCGAACAGGGTGATGCGGTTGAGGGTGTAGCCCGCCAGGTAGAGGACCAACAGGGTCAGGCCGAGGGTCGCGGGGATGGCCAGGGCCACCACCACCGACGCCCGCCAGCCGAGGAGGACCAGGATCAGCAGGCTGACGCTGACGATGGCCAGGCCCATGTGCAGCAGCAGTTCATCGGATTTGGCGGCCGCGCTGGCGCCGTAGTCGCGGGTGACGGTGACCGTCAGGTCGGCGGGCAACAGGCGGCCGCGCAGGGCCTCCACCTGGGCCAGCACCGCTTGGCTGACGGTCGTGGCGTTGGCCCCGGGCCGCTTGGCGAGGGTCAGGGTGACGGAGGGTTCCTCGCCCTGGCGGGTGCCGTGGAAGGTCCAGGAGGTCGGCTCGGCGACGGTGTCCTCGATGCGAGCGACATCGCGGAGGAAGATCGGGCGACCATCCTGGACGCCGACCACCACCCGGGCCACGGCCTGGGGGTCGTCGAGGAAATCGCCGATTTCGACGAGCACCGCGCGGTCGCCGTCGATCAGTCGGCCGGCCTGGCCCGCTTGGTTGGCGGCGGTCAGGGCGGCGACGATGGCCGGAGCCGCCAGGCCCCGGGCTGCCAGTTGCTGGGGATCCAACTGGACGCGCAGGCGACGCTGGGCGCCGCCGATGATGCGGGTTTCGGCCACCTCGGGCACCCGCTTGAGGGCGGTTTCCAGTTCGGCGGCGACCCGCCGGAGTTGGAGATGATCGTAGCGCGGGCCATGGAGGGTCAGGGCCAGGATCGCCACATCATCGATGGACCGGGGAGTCACCAGGGGCGCGCTGACCCCGGCCGGGATGCGGTGGTAGTTGGCCTGGAGTTTCTGGGTCAGGCGGACGAGGGCCGCTTCCACCGGCTCACCGACGCGGAAGCGGACGATGCTCATCGCCCGGCCCTCCATGGCGGTGGAGTACAGGTACTCGACGCCGGGGACCTCCCAAAGGAGTTGCTCCATGGGGCGGACGACTCGCTCCTCGATCTCCTGGGCCGAGGCCCCGGGCATGGCCACGGCGACATCGACCATCGGCACCAGGATCTGGGGCTCTTCCTCGCGGGGCAGGAGGAGGACCGCCACCGCTCCCAGTAGCAGGCTGGCAAGTAGCAGCAGGGGCGTCAGTTTGGCGTGGACGAAGGCGCGCGCGAGGCCGCCGGCAGGACCGAGGGACATGGCGGGTTCTCAGCGGGGGGTGATGGGGCTGCCGTCGGCCAGGCCGGGGGCGTTGAGGATGATCCGCTCGCCAGCCGCCAGGCCCGCTCGGATGGCGACCTCGGTGCCGCTGACTTCGCCCAGGCGCACCAGGCGCAGGCGGGCGTGGCCGTCCTCGGCCACCAGGACGCTGTCGATCTGGCCGTGGCGGCGGACCGCAGCCTGGGGTACGAACAGCCGTTGCCCGGCGGCCACGGGCACCGTCACCCGGCCGAACTGGCCCGAACGCAGGCCGGTGGTGGGCGGCAGGGCCAAAGACGCCCGCACCGTGCGGCTGGCGGGGTCGGCGGCGGGGGTCACCTCGACCACCGGGGCGGTCACGGCCAGTCCAGCAGCGGCGACTTCGACGGCCAGGGTGGTGCCCGGGGCCACTCGGCCGGCTAGGGATTCGGGTACCGCGACCTCCAGGCGGAGGGAGGCGGGATCCTCCAGATCGGCCACCGGGCGGCCCGGGGCCAAGAGATCCCCGATTTCGGCGTGGCGGCGGAGGATGACGGCCTCAAAGGGCGCGGTGAGGGTGGTGTAGCCGACCAGGATGGTGGCTTCCTTGGCGGCGGCGGCGGTGGCCGCGGCCCGGGCCTTGGCGGCGTCGAACTCGGCGGGGGTCAGGGCCTGACGGGCCACGAGGCTGGTGGCCCGTTCCAGATCGGCGGCGGCCTGGGCGGCCTGGGCCGTGGCCTGGGCACTGCGGGCATCCAGCTCGGCGGCATCAAGATGGGCGATGACCGTCCCGGCGGCGACCCGGGTTCCGGGCACCGCGTCGATCCGGGTCACCAGCCCAGCGACTCGGGCCTGCAGGGTCACGACTCGGTCGGCGGTGACGCTCGCTGGGAGGATCTCCACCAGATCGAGGGGCCGCAGGGCCAGGAGCTGGGTCTCGACCGCCACCGGGGCCGGGGGTGGGACCGGCGTTGGGGCCGTGCCGCAGCCGGTCAGGAGGGCGAGGGCGGTCAGGGACAGGGTGAGGCGCATGGTCATCAGCATCCCGGTTCGTAGGTCGGTGACCATGGCCCTTTTGAGGCTTTTTGCCGGCAGCAGAGCCCGGCTATGATGCGATGTTGCAAAAATGCCTTTCCCCATGTTGCGAAAATGCATCATTACGCCATGCCGATGGCCGACCTAATTTTGGATCACCTGACCGAAGGGGTGGTCACCGTCGATGCCAAGGGGCGTATCACCGCCTTCAATCGGGCGGCATCGGACCTGACGGGGCTGGCCCGGCCCCAGGTTCTTGGGGGGGATTGTCAGGCGGTTTTCGGCCCCTGTTGCGGCGGGGCCTGCATCTTGGCCGAGGCCTTGCGCACCGGCATGACCTTGTCGGACCATCCGGCGACCCTGCGGACCGCCGCCGGTGGCCTGCGGCCCGTGGCCGTGACCACGGCCCTCATGCGTGATCCCCAAGACCGGGTGGTCGGGGCGGTGGCGACCCTTCGGGATCTGGCCCGGGAGCGGACCCTGGAACAGGCCCTGACGGAACGGTGGAAACTGGAGGACGTGGTGGGGCGCAGTCCGGCCCTGCGGCGGATTTTCGACCTCGTACCGACGGTGGCGGCCGGCGGCAGCACGGTGCTGATCACCGGCGAGCCGGGCACAGGCAAAGAGGTACTGGCCCGGGCCCTTCATGCCCGTTCGCCCCAGGCCGAGGGGCCCCTGGTGGTGGTGCGGGCCGCCGGCCTGTCGCCCGAGGTGTTGCTGGAGGATCTCTGTGGTATTGCCGGCCGGCCGGGCCGGATGTTGCGGGCCGCGGGTGGCACGCTGTTTTTTGATGACGTCCAGGTCGTGCCGCCAGTGGTCCAGGTTGCCCTGCTGCGGCTGGTTCAGGAAGGCTTGGTCGAGGCGGCGGACGGCTCCTCCACCACCCCGGTGGTGGTGCGGGTCCTGGCTGCGGCCCCCGCTTCCCTGCTGACGGGCGGCCTCCTGCGGCCGGACCTCGCCTACCGCCTGGAGGTGGTGCGCCTGGACCTGCCGCCCCTGCGGGAGCGGGCGGAGGACGTGCCCCTGCTGGCCGAGCATTTCATCGACCGCCTCAACCGTCTGCGGGGACGCCGGGTACCGGGAATCAGCGATGCCGCCCTGGCCCTCTTGGCGGCCCAGCCCTTTCCCGGCAACGTCCGGGAACTGGAGGCGGTCATCGAACGGGCCTATGTGCTGTGCGGGGAGGGGCCCATCGGCCCAGAACATCTGCCCGCCACCTTTATTACCCCATCCCCGGTGGCGGGTGGCACCCGGCTAGCCCAGGCCGAGGCCTCGGTGCTGGCCGAGGCCCTGCGCCGTCACGGGGGTGATCGGGCCGCCACGGCCGCTGACCTCGGCATCCACCGCACCACGCTCTATCGCAAACTGGTGGACCACGGGCTGATCAGCCGCCCTCGACGCCGATCTCGCACCCCAGGTGGTGGCTGAAGGCCGGTGGCAGGGCATAGGTGCTGTCATGGGCGTTGCCGCTTTCGACGCACACCATGTTCATCCACTGGTCGGTTCCGAAATCGGCCATCTTGGCCGATTTGGCGATCCAGGGGTTCCACACCACCGTCGCTCCGCTGCCCGACTTGCGGACGCGGATCCGCCGTCCACCGACCTCATCGTCGATCACACATTCGTCGTGGGCACTGAGATAGACGCGGTCCGTCTCCCCCGTGAAGGCGATGCCATCGCCACACTGGCGGTGCCGCCCACCGGCCACCTTGTCGAGGTAGGTCGTGCCACTCAGCCCATGGACGATGGTCCGCCGGATATCCTCGACGGCGAAATAGGTGTGGAGGGCCTCGCCGATAACGACCGTCTCCTTCCCGGTATTGGTGATCGTCAGTTCGAGGCCCAGGGTCTTGCCGACGGTGACCGTCAGGCCCACGCGCAGATCATGGGGCCAGATGGCCCGGGTTTCGGCATCGGTGGTGAAGGACAGCTTCACCCGCGAGCGGCCGTCTGGAAGCTCAGCCGTGCGTTCAACCGTCCAGGGCCGCGTCCGGACGAAGCCATGGGCCGGCTTACTGGCATCGGCATGGGGCCCGAACCACGGCAGGCACAGGGGAATTCCCCCACGGATCGGCTTGCCCGGTTGATAGAGATCCGCCGGCCCGGTCCACAGCACGGGGGCATGATCCCGGGGTTTCCAGTGGGTCACGGTGGCCCCCAAGAGGTACACCTCAGCTTCCGCGAAGTCGTTGACGATGCTCAGGCGGGGCAGTCCGCCAATGCCGGGGGAGGTGGTGATCATGCCCAACCCTAGCAACCTCGACGAGTCAGGCCAAGCGGGCCATGCTGGCCTGCTGGGCGACGGCTCCCGCCAGGGTCCGGAAGGCCCGACCGCTGGCGCTGCCCGCGTTGGCGATGGTCACGGGCATACCATCGTCGCCCGCCTTGCGGATCGAGGGTTCCAGGGGGATCCGGCCGAGGAAGGGCAGCTTGAGAAGACTGGCTTCGTCCTCTGCCCCGCCGTGGCCGAAGATGGCTTCGACGTGGCCGCAGGCGGGGCACACGAATTCGGACATGTTTTCGACAATGCCGAGGATCGGCACGTTGACCTTTTGGAACATCGAGACGGAACGCCGCACATCCGCCAGGGCGACCGCCTGGGGGGTGCTGATGACCACCGCGCCGGTCATGCGGGTATTCTGGGCCAGGGTCAGTTGGATGTCGCCGGTGCCCGGGGGCAGGTCCACCAGCAGGTAATCCAGATCGCCCCAGGCGACATCGGTCAGGAATTGCTTGAGGGCCCCGACCAGCATCGGCCCGCGCCACACCACGGCCTGACGTTCCTCCAGCAGAAAGCCCATGGAAATCATCTTCACCCCATGGCGTTCCAGGGGCACCAGTTTTTTATCCTTCACCAGGGGTTGGTGGTTGATGCCCATCATGGTCGGCACCGACGGCCCGTAGATGTCGGCATCCAAAAGCCCGACCCGTGAACCCGCAGCGGCCAAAGCGCAGGCCAGGTTCACGGTCACGGTGCTCTTACCCACGCCGCCCTTGCCGCTGCCGACGCCGATGACGTGCCCAACCCCCGGCAGGATGTCTTCGCCGCGCGGCCCCTTGGGCACCTCAGCGGACACCCGCACGTCAACCCGCGACACCCCCGGCACGGACAATGCCGCTGCCCGGCACTGGTCTTCTAACTGCTGCTTCACCGGGCATGCCCCGGTGGTCAGCACCAGATCAAAATCCGCCACCCCGCCCTCGATCCGCAGGTTGCGGATCATGTTGAGTGTCACCAAATCCTTATGAAGGTCCGGGTCGATGACGTTACTGAGTGCAGTGCGGAGGACGTCGAGCATAAGCCAGTTCGTTGTGGGCCGGAGGAACCGGCGAGCAGATCCCCAGCGATACGGGACCGAGGGGGTGTGGAGGCGGCCCCCGGCCGCCGAGAGGTTGTGCGCCAAAGGAACCGGCGAGCAAACCCCCAGCGATACGGGACCGAGGGGGTGTGGAGGCGGCCCCCGGCCGCCGAGAGGTTGTGTGCCGGAGGAACCGGCGAGCAAATCCCCAGCGATACGGGACCGAGGGGGTGTGGAGG
>CAIUVD010000112.1 GCA_903902515.1 uncultured Planctomycetota bacterium
CCGGACCCCGGACCCCGGACTTTGCATTTGGAACCTTCGACCTCGAAATCTCTATGAACAAACTCTGCCATTATCTCGATCTCCTCGGCCTCGTGTGGTTCGTTCCTCTCGTGCGTTTCATCGCTGGTCAGGACCGGGCCTATCAGGGGCAGATTTTCCTGAAGATGGTCGGCCCGCCGATCCTGGCCATCGTCTTGGCCCTGGGCACTTGGCATGTGGTGGCGGTCACGGTCAAATTGGGCGAGATGGCCCTGCCGACGCCGGCGGAAGTCGGTAAGCGGGGGATGGAGATGGTTGATGAATGGAAGGCCGAGCGTCAGCGGGCCGTCGATTACGAGATCACCGTCACCAAGAACGCGGCCCAAAGCGGCATGACCGTTGAGCAGATCAAGCAGGTCATGCGGTTCGAACATAAGAAGACCTTCACCAGCCAGGTCTGGCTATCCTTGATGACAGCCTTTGCCGGAGTCGGTCTTGGCGTGGTGATCGCGGTGCCCATCGGCATCATCTGCGGCCTGTCGGGCGTTGCCTTCGCCATGGCTAATCCCCTGATCCAGGTCCTGAAACCGGTCAGTCCGCTCGCCTGGTTCCCGGTCGTCTACATCATCATCAACAAGGCCATGGAGGGCATGCCCAACGATGGCCCCATCAGCAAATCCTTCCTGATCGCCATGCTGGTGGTGACCCTGTGCAGCCTGTGGCCGTCCCTTATCAACACCGCCAACGGCGTGGCCAATGTCGAGAAGGACCACCTCAACGTCGCCCGGGTCCTCAACCTTGGCATCTTCACCCGCATCTGGCGCATCATCCTGCCCAGTAGCCTGCCCCACATCTTTACCGGCATGCGCCTGTCCATGGGCATCGGGTGGATGGTCTTGATCGCCGCGGAAATGATGGCCGTGTCGCCGGGCCTCGGTGGCTTCATCTGGGACTGGTACCAGTCCTCCAACGACATCGCCCTGTCCTACCTGCTGCTGGCGGTGGTGGTGATCGGCGTGATCGGCTTCCTTATCGATCGCGTGATGATTGCTCTCCAACGCCTCGTTTCCCACGGGTCTACGGCGACGATTCGATGACCACCGAGGAGAGGGGAGAGGTGAGAGGGGGGCGCTTCGCGTTTCTCTGATGCACCCGGCTTCATCTCCCTCCTCACCCACCATGTACCAGCCTCTCCCCTCTCCCCTCTCCCCTCTCCCTAAATAAAATGCACCAAAAGTTCCTCGAACTGATCAACGTCGGTAAGTCCTTTACCCGGGGCAGCACGACTACCGAAGTCCTCAAGGGCGTGAACTTGGAGATCGCCAAGAGCCAGTTCGTGTCGGTGATCGGGCACAGCGGCTGCGGCAAAAGCACCCTGCTGACGATGATCGCCGGGCTGGAATTGCCGACCGCCGGCAGCGTGTGCTTCAAGGAGCGGGAGATCGAGAAGCCTGGTCAGGAACGGGCGGTGGTGTTCCAGAACCATAGCCTGCTGCCGTGGCGCACGGTGAAGGAGAACGTCCTCTTGGCGGTCAACGCCGTGTTCACCAAGGACTCCAAGGCCCAGCGCCTCGCCCGGGCCGAGAAGTGGCTCGAAAAAGTCGGTCTTAAGGACCACCAGAACAAGTTCCCCCACGAGATTTCCGGCGGCATGAAGCAGCGCGCCGGGATCGCCCGGGCCCTGGCCATGGAGCCGGAGGTTCTCCTGCTGGACGAGCCCTTCGGTGCCCTGGATGCCCTGACCCGCTCCACGCTGCAGGATGAAGTCCTGCGGCTGCATATCGAGAACCACCTGACGGTGTTCATGGTCACCCATGACATCGACGAGGCGGTCTACTGTTCGGACCGGATCGTGATGATGAACAACGGCCCCCGGGCGACCATTGGCAAGATCGTCGACGTACCCTTCGCCCGGCCCCGGGAGCGCATGGCGGTGGTCGAGTCGGAGGAGTTCGCCCACATTCGGACCGACTGCCTGCGCTTCTTGTTCAGTCGCAAACACGGTGGCGGCGATGCCCCAGCACCCGCTGCCGTTCCCGCCGCCTAGGGTCGCTCGTTAGAGCCCCTCAATCACCAGATCCGCCACGGTGATTTGGGTTTTGGCCCGCCACGCCTTCAGGATCGGGGCATAATCCCGGTCCGTGCCCATGATGTGGTTGATCAGCCAGGCCTTTAAGAATTCCATTAACTTTTGGTCGACTTTGGCCTCGCCCCGGTGGAAGGCCGCACTCAGGGCGTCGAGTTGGGCCGTAAACAGGCGGTGTTCATCCCGGTGGGTGTCCAGGTCGGGGTAGCCCGACAACTGCATCAAGCGTTCCTCGTCGGCAAAATGGATGTCGACGTAAATCACCAGATAATCTAAGATGGCTCCCACTTTGGCTTCGCCCGCGTCGATTTGGTCGTACAGGTCATTGATGGAGGTCACCAATTGCTGGTGCTGGCCATCAATCGGGCCTTCGTCGATGACCATCTCAGCGGACCACGGAAGGAAGGGCATGCGTACCTCATGGGCATGGTACCCCGGGAAGCCCTCGGGCCGCAAGGGGGGATGAGGCGGGCCTTGGCGGATTCCGGACCCTTTCGCCCGGGTGGGCTGGCATAAGGTGGCGGCATGCCCTGTCCCTGTCAGTTGTGCCCCTCCCCCGAGGCCACGGTCCATCTGACGGAGATGGCCGCCGATGGCAGCCGCCAGGAACTCCACCTGTGCCGGGCCTGCGTGGTCCGCCTGCACTTGCGGCCCGATCAAGAGGCGCCGGATTTGGCCCTGCTGCGCCAACAGACGGCAACCCCGGCGGAGGACCCCGTCGTCTCGCCGCTCCTGTGCGAGGCCTGTGGCCTCGACTTGGCGTCCTATGCCGAAACCAATCTGTTTGGCTGTCCGCAGTGTTACGAGTCATTTGATACCGCCGTGATTGCCCTCTTGGAGCGCTACCACGGGTCCTCGACCCACCAGGGCCGCCAGCCCCTGGGTTCACCGCCGCCGGCCCCGGCCCCCGTCAAACGTCCCCGCGGTCGGCCGACCAAGGCCGCTCGCCGGGCCACCCTCGAAGCACGACTGAAGGAGGCGGTGGACGAAGAGCGGTTCGAAGACGCTGCCCGCCTGCGGGATGCGTTGAAGGTCCTGGAGGGCAACTCGTGACCCTGGTGCGTGTGGCAGACCTCCTGAACCGGCCCTGTCCGTGGCTGTCCTCCCCCGGAACGGAAGGCGCGGTGGTGGTGTCCTCCCGCATTCGCCTCGCCCGGACCTGGGCCGACTACCCCTTCCACCGGAAGCTCTCCCGGGCCCGGCAAGAGGAGCTGACCTCCCGCCTGGTGGAGCATCTCCTCTCGGTCATTCCTGAAGGCGTCGCCTTCCCCATGGGGGGGCTCGACGAGTTCGAACGGGCCGCTTTGGTGGAGCGCCAGGTGATCTCCCGCGAACTGGCGGCGGCCAAGCGCCCCGGGGCGGTGGTTTTGGCCGAGGAACGGGATCTCGTGGTGGCGGCGATGGTCAACGAGGAGGACCACCTCCGGCTTCAGGTCATTGGCCCCGGCCTCAATTTGTCTCGCTTACTGGAACGGGCGGTGGCCATCGACCAGGCCATGGAAAAGCGCGTGCCCTGGTCCACCCACCCGCGCCTGGGGTACCTCACGGCCTGCCACACCAACGTCGGGACCGCCCTGCGGGCCTCCTGCATGCTGCACCTTCCGGCCCTGGCCGAGATCGGCGAGCTGAAGCAGGTTCTGCGGGCCCTCAACGTCCTCCATTTGGCGGTGCGGGGCGACCACGGTGAGGGCAGCGAGGCCGCCGGTCACTGTTATCAGATCAGTAATGCCCGCAGCTTGGGCCATGATGAGGGTTGGTTCGCCGTCAGCATCCATGAGGCCGTTGGCCGGGTGGCCCAGGCGGAATTGCTGGCCCGGCGGCAGATGCTGGCCAAGGCCCGCTCGCGGCTGGAGGACAAGGTCTTCCGCGCCTGGGGCCTGTTGAGCACCGCTCGCCGCCTGACCACCGAGGAGCTGGCGGGGGAACTCTCATGGCTGCGCCTGGGAACGGCACTCGATGTGCTGGATCAGGGCACCTGGGCCATTCCGACCGACCGCCGGTGGCGGATTCTCGACCAGTTGGCCCTTTTGCCCCAGCCGGCCCACCTCCAGGTGCGGTCTGGCACCGCTCTTGACGCCCCTGTCCGCGACGAGCACCGCGCCCACCTGGTGCGCGCCCTGCTGGCGGGTCGCTCCCCCGACGTACCCCGGAATTGATCATGTTCGACAAGTTCACCGACCGCGCCCGCAAGATCATCGCCCTCGCCCAGAAGGAGGCCGAACGCTTCAAGCACGACTACATCGGGACCGAACACCTGCTGCTCGGCCTGGTGAAAGAGGGCTCCGGCGTGGCCGTGACCGCCCTCAACAACATGTCGGTGGATGTCGAGAAGGTCCGCCGCGAGGTTGAGAAACTGGTGGTCGCCACCGCCGCCAAGGCCCCCAGCGGTCCCCTGCCCTTCACGCCCCAGGCCAAGCGCGTCCTGGAGCTGGCGAGTGAAGAAGCCCGGGCCCTGGGCCACCCCTACATCGGCACCGAGCACATCCTGCTCGGCCTGTTGTCCGAGCAGGACAGCGTGGCCGCCCAGGTCCTGATCAATCTCGACCTCAAACTGGACGACGTGCGGGGCGAGATCCTGGACCTCCTGGGGGCCAGCGATGTCTCCAAACCCCCGTCGCCCGACAAGAACGAACCGGTCGCAGCCGGCGGACCGACGGTCAAGAAGACCGCCGGCAAGAAGGACGAGAGTGCCACCCCGGCCCTCGATGCCTTCGGCCGCGACCTGACGGCCGCCGCCGAGGCCAACGAGCTGGACCCGGTGATCGGTCGTCAGAACGAAATCGAACGCCTGTGGCAGATTCTGTGCCGCCGGACCAAGAATAACCCGGTCCTCCTCGGTGAACCCGGCGTCGGCAAAACCGCCATCGCCGAGGGTCTGGCCCAGTCCATCGTCAAGCACGAGGTCCCCGACCTGCTGGCCAACAAGCGCGTCATTAGCCTGGATCTGGCGGCGATGGTCGCCGGTACCAAGTACCGGGGCCAGTTCGAGGAACGCATCAAGGCGGTGATGAAGGAAGTGAAGGCTCAGAAGAACATCATCCTCTTCATCGACGAACTGCACACCATGATCGGGGCCGGTGGTGCCGAGGGCGCCATCGACGCCAGCAATGTGCTCAAGCCCGCGCTCTCCCGGGGCGACATGCAGATCATCGGTGCCACCACCCTCGATGAGTTCCGCAAATACATCGAGAAGGACGGTGCCCTCGAACGCCGCTTCCAGTCGATCATCGTCAACCCGCCCTCCAACGAGGACGCGGTCAAGATCCTCCTCGGCCTGCGGGACAAGTACGAGACGCACCACCGGGTGAAAATCACCGACGAGGCGGTGGCTGCTGCCGTCAAGCTGTCCGACCGCTACCTTACGGGCCGTTTCCTGCCCGATAAGGCCATCGATGTCATCGACGAGGCCGGCGCCAAACTGCGCCTCAAGAGCGTCGGCTCAGCCCCGATGTTCAAGGACTTGGAAGCCAAGATCAAAGACTTCGACCGCCAGAAGTCGGAAGCCGTCCTCAACCAGGACTACGAAAAAGCCGCCGACTTCCGGGATAAAGCCGAAAAGGCCAAGAAGGAGCTGGCGGACCTCAAGAAGAAGCAGTCCGAGGCGGCCAAGGAACTGTGCGGCACCGTCGATGAGCATGTCATCGGCGAAGTCATCGCCGCCATGACCGGCATTCCCTTGAAGCGCCTTGACCAGGGCGAAGCCAAGCGCCTCCTGGCCCTGGAGGACCACCTCCACCAGCGCGTCATCAGCCAGCACGAGGCCATCCACGCCATGGCCAAGGCCATCCGTCGCAGCCGCGCCGGTCTCAAGGATCCCAAGCGCCCGGTCGGCTGCTTCCTGCTCGTCGGCCCCACGGGCGTCGGCAAGACCCTGCTGTGCAAGGCCCTGGCCGAGTTCATGTTCGGCGGTGAGGAAGCCCTCATTTCCATCGACATGAGCGAGTACGGGGAAAAGCACAACGCCAGCCGCCTGGTCGGCGCCCCTCCGGGCTACGTCGGCTACGAAGAAGGGGGCCAGTTGACCGAGAAGGTCCGCCGCCGGCCCTACTCCGTCATCCTGTTCGATGAAATCGAGAAGGCCCACGGCGACGTCTACAACATGCTCCTCCAGATCATGGAAGAGGGTCGCCTGACGGACAACATCGGCCGGGTCGTCGACTTCCGGAATACCGTGATCGTCATGACTTCGAACATCGGGGCCGCCAACGCTAATGAGGCCGGCAGCCTCGGTTTCGACACCGGCGTCTCGGACGAAACCTACGCCTACCGGGCGACCAAGGCCGCTTACCAGCAGGCCATGCAGGACCAGTTCAAACCGGAATTCATCAACCGTCTTGACGATACCATCGTCTTCCGCCCCCTGGAGCGCGATGACCTGCGGCAGGTGGTGCGCCTGGAATTCGCCCAGGTCGCCAAGCGGGTGCTGGAGCAGGGCATCAGCCTGCAGCTCACGGAAGCGGCCATCGACTACCTGTTGAAGGAGGGCTATAACCCGAAGTTTGGTGCCCGTCCGATCCGCCGGACCATCGAAGGCAAGATCGAGGACCACCTGTCCGAGGCCATCCTCAAGGGCGAGTTCAGCCTCGGCACGACCCTGGCCATTGATGTTGAGACCATCCCCGCCGCTACGCCCCTCGATAAGCCGGAAGTCCGCCTGGTTTTCCGCCGGGTGGAGGTGCCGGACGAGACGGTGGTGAAGACGGTGTGAACGTCCGGGGTCCGGGGTCCGGGGTC
>CAIUVD010000113.1 GCA_903902515.1 uncultured Planctomycetota bacterium
GACCCCGGACCCCGGACCCCGGACCCCGGACTCTAGATTATCGACCCCGGACCCCGGACCCCGGACCCCGGACTCTTGATTATCGACCCCGGACCCCGGACCCCGGACCCCGGACTCTAGATTATCGACCCCGGACTTCGGAGTGGCTTTTCCTCCAACTCGCCGACTCCGCCTTCCCCACGGGCGGCTTCGTCCATTCCGGAGGTCTTGAGGCGGCCGCTCAGTTGCGACTGGTGGACCGATCATCCCTGGAGTCCTGGCTCGCCGAGGCCTTGGATGCCGTAGCCCATGGGGCCCTGCCCCTGCTCACGGCGGCCCACCGGGAACCGGGGCGGCTTGAGGAATGGGATGCCCTGGCGGAGGCCTGGCTCTGGAACCCCGCCGCCAACCGCGCCAGCCGGACCCAGGGCCAGGCGTGGCTGACCACCACCCATGCGGCTTTCCCGGGCCACGGCCTGGATGACCTTCGGCGGACCCTGCGGACCGCCCCCAGCTCCGGGCACCACGCTCCAGTCCTGGGGGCGATTCTCGCCCGCCTCGGCCTGGGCCTGGACGAAAGCCGCCGCCTGGCCCTGTTCCTTCACCTGCGGTCCTTGATCAGCACGGCCATCCGACTTGGATTGGTCGGGCCCTTGGAGGCCCAGGGCATCCAGCACCGCCTCGCACCGGTCCTGGAAGCGGCCGCCACCGCCGAGGTCGATCTTGAGGACTTGGCAACGACCGCGCCGCTGAGTGAATTGGCCCACCTCCACCACGACCGTCTCTATTCACGCCTGTTTGCGACCTGACCCATGTTTAAAAACCTCACGCCGATCCTTCCCCATGCCCATGGTGCCCACGGCCACACCCACGAGCACCTCGACCATCCGGGCCACTACCACCTGCGGGAGAAACCCCTCAATCGGGATTTCACCCAGCGGGCCTTCACCGTCGGCATCGGGGGCCCCGTGGGTTCCGGCAAGACGGCCCTGATGTTGCAACTCTGCCGTCGGCTGCGCGAGACCCACAATATCGCCGCCGTGACCAATGATATTTTCACCAAGGAGGACGGCGAATTCCTCATTCGAAACCAGGCCCTGGCGGCCGAGCGGATTCGCGCCGTAGAGACCGGCGGCTGCCCCCACGCGGCGATTCGCGAGGACATTACCGCCAACCTGGTCGCCCTGGAAGAACTCCACGCCGCGTTCACGCCCGAAATCCTGCTCATCGAATCCGGTGGCGACAACTTGGCGGCCAATTACAGCCGCGAATTGGCGGACTATATCATTTACGTCATTGACGTAGCGGGCGGCGACAAGGTGCCGCGCAAGGGCGGGCCCGGCATTACTCAGTCCGATTTATTGGTGATTAACAAAATCGACCTCGCCCCCCACGTCGGCGCCGATCTCGCGGTGATGGACCGGGATGCCCGAAAGATGCGCGGTGATGGGCCAACGGTCTTCGCCCAGGTCAAGCACGGCGGTGGGGTAGAGGACATCATCACCCTGATCCTGGAAGCCCACCGCCATATGCACCGAGGATGAATCGGGAGCCTGACCGTCTCGTATCCGATCTCTCGTTCGGACGGTGAGATAAACCATTCCTCGTTTGGCTTGCCATTCAAAAACTACGCCGCTGATGTCCTAGGGGGCTCAACACCCCCTGGGCTCATGCTGGCTTTTTCCCACCCCGACTATCCTGTGCCGACCTTGGTATCCGCACCTCTTGACCTCATCGGCGGCATTCCGCTGATCACCGCGGTTGGAACACCCCGGGCGATCGGTGAAGCCATCGGCGCCCGCTGTAAACCCCGACTCCAAGTCCTGGCTCAGTACCTGCGAGAACAGTTGGCCAGCGCCATGACCGGCTCGGGCCATCGGATAACCGCGGATAGCCTTCACGACCATCTGCAGGCCATCGCCCTGCCCCTGTCCCGGCAAGAGCCCGCCCTGTGGATGGAAATCGAGACCATGGCCCGGGTCGCAGAATTGACCCCCGGGGACCTGCTGTTGATCCACGGTTTTGGCGATCTTCTGAGCCATTATGGCTGCCCAGTGCCACCGATGCGGTCATCGCTGATCCTCCTCTCAGGTACCAATACGGACACGGGTGAGGCCCGTTTGGTCCACGCCTGGCACCTCGATCCGGCGCTCTTCCCGTATCTCACCCTGGTCCGCCGGATCCCCTCCCACGGCCCGGCGAATATCACCCTGACCCTGGCGGGCCTGCATCCGGTGGTGGGACTCTCTGAGGCAGGTATCTCCGCTGCCAGCAATGAGATCCGGGTCACGGACGGCAGCGAAGGACA
>CAIUVD010000114.1 GCA_903902515.1 uncultured Planctomycetota bacterium
ACGCGATAAAATACGTACGTTTAGTAGTAAATAGCCATCCTTAGTTGGACAGCAGTGATGCTAAATAATTACTTTATTGCAAGTGATCTTGATAATTGCGCTTAGATCGCGAGACAGAGGGAAGGATTCAGTCCGAAAAAAGTCTCAGGAGGGGTGGTTATGAATGAGGTTGTACTTTCATCATCCGTTCGGATGGGAACAGTCGGGAGACCTGCTTCAATACACAAATTGAACATCATATCGATGGGGCATGCATAGCGTGCTGTCATGGGTTTGGAAGCTTTGGTGCTCGTTAGGGCGACTTGCCTACCGACGATTGATGTCTTTGCCCATTGCCAACACCGATCCTTGCCCGCCACCGTGGAGCCTGGGTGTGCCCCACTTTTTGCGAAAAGGCCACCCTGGGTATGGTCAATGCTGAGATCAAGGGAAGTGCCTTCAAGGCGTATGAGACGATATGGAGGACTGGCGCTGGTGATGGCATCTCCCTGCACCGAGGCTTATTCCGCCAAAGTCAGACTCCTGCCCACTTTAGTCTTGTTGCGAGAATGAAGATGGTTGAAAATGCCGCTGTCGATATGTCAGAGCCAGGAGGGGGTCACCGGATGTGCCGTTGGTAAGGTCTAATATTGGTATGCGCAGAGGACATGCGGTTTCGATTCATCGATTATTGGAATTCAGAATGGCCTTGAGACGGGCATCAAGCCGTGCGGCAATTTCAGGGTACTGAACGGCGACATTGTTCCGCTGGGTTACATCGGCATTCAGGTCGTACAACTGCTGCCCTGGCGCGGCATCAAGGATCCGCCCCCGTCCTGAGATAGGATCGGTGATGATGTCGCTATTGGTAAACCCAAGGGTGCGGTACAGCTGGCCCCATTGGCCAGCGTTGGGTAGATCGATGACCGTTTCACCGCCGGTGCCGCGCATCGGCAGGAAGGCCCAGGCGTGGCCCTGGTCATCCGTCGAACGCAGCATGTATCCCTTGGTGCCCTTGATGACCATTTCCCTCCGGATTCCAGGATGCGTGGTCGGTGCCTTCAGTAGCGGCAACATATCCAGGCTGTCCTGAGCGACCTGTGCGGGGATAGGGGTGGCCGTTGCCGCTGCGACCGTTGCCATCACATCGGTGAGCCCGATTAACTCGTCACAGGTAGCGCCGGCCGGTACGCCCCCCGCGGGCCAGCGGACAATGAGCGGAACCCGGTGGCCTCCTTCCCAGCAATCGGTCTTCTGTCCTTGCAGGGGGCCATTAGGACGATGGGCTTGGGCTTTGCCAAGGTATGGCGTCTCTTTTTTTCCCAAGTAAAGTCCACCATTGTCGCTGGTGATGATGATGAGGGTATTCTTGTCTAGGCCGCGATCAGACAGGACGGTTGCGATGCGCCCGACGCACGCATCCAATTGCTGAATGAAGTCACCATAGGGGCCTGCGGTACTTGAGCCTTGGAATTCCTTGGCTGGGGCTATCGGCACATGGGGGGCTGTAAAAGGCAGGTACAGGAAAAAGGGATGTTCGGCACTCCGGCCTTGGAGATACGACACGGCATGGTCGGTCAGCACCAGATCAATCCGTTCCGGGTCGCGGGCGGCATGGGCCTTGGTGGCACCCGTGCTAAACCCATGGCCCAGGTCATCGTTCCGGCGCTTCTTCACATCCTTTTCCGTGGGATGGAGGATAATTGGATCGGTGGGGTCGCCATCCACCACCCGAAGATAGGCATTTCCATTGGTATCCTGAGTTGTCTCAACGAAGACCAATGGCGGTTCATTATGGCTGCGAGGTAGTCCGAAGAACGAATCGAAACCGATGTCCAACGGCGTCCAGGATTCAGCGGATCTGGTGTTGCCGATAAAGTCCGGCCGATTGTAGTCTGGTTCCCCCCGCCGCCCGAAGCCGTTATGCCACTTACCAATGATCGCGGTTGCATATCCGGCCGATCGCAGCAGGCCAGGTAAGGTTGTCTGGCCGTCCCGAAAATACGTCTGATACGTGCCATTCATGGTGATTCGGCTGGCATATTCGCCGGATAGGATTGAATAGCGTGATGGCTGACAGATTGACGCCGAGGCTTGGGCATCGGTACAGCGGACACCCTCCTGAGCGAGACGGTCGATATTCGGCGTTTTGACTCGGGTGGCCCCATAGCATCCAAGGTCGCCATAACCCAGGTCATCGGCGACGATGAGAACGACGTTGGGCCGTTGCTCGGAGGCTGGCAAGGCGAAGGTCACCGTCAGGAGTGGAATCAAAGGCAGCAAGCGACTGAGATAACAGGATTGACGGAACATAGAAGACCTCATGAAAATCGAGCCTATTTCGACCTCGTGAGATGCACACGTCACAAAAATCAGTGACAGGGCTCTTGTTTTGGTGACGATGAGATCCCAACCCTAGGAAGCCATGTTGGATGCAACTCGGGCAGAGGTTTTATCGTGGAAGCCTGCATGCCCCTGAGATCGAATTTTTCATGATGAGACCATCCAATTCTCTGCATGATTTTTATTCTTAGTGTCTAAACCATAAATGGTTGAGTATTCAAATTATCCAGCGTAGGTCCGTTAACCAGTCGACCCTCAAGGCCCGCCATCCATCGTGTGGGCTTGGTGGACGACCCCGACCAGGTGACCGTACGATCATCGAAGGGGTATGGTGATTGACGAGATCGGGCAAACGTTCGAAGGGCTTTGTCTGGTACAGCTACATCATGTCAGGCCAGCATCTCTGATCTTAGCCATGGCTTGGGCTGAACCTTTTGGCGTTCTTCGAGTGCTAATCCATTGACTCTGCCCGCTGTTGTTGCTGCGGACTTCGATGCAAGCCTACCCCTTACGATAACACGAAGGCTGTAAGCCTAAGGCTATAAGCCGAACCTCGTTCACGTTCAGGAAGAAGGCCATCGAATTGAAGATGGCGTGTGCGACCATGGGGGCAATAAGGCTGCCGCGCATTTCCCGGAACAGGCAAAAGAACATGCCGCTGAGGATAACGGACGAATTTCCCATGACGCCATATGGATGAATAAGGCCAAATACGACGCTCGATGCCAGTGCGGATATACCAAAGGAAGTCAGCGGCATGTGTGGAAAAATGGTGTGTCGCAGATATCCAAAGAGAAAGCCACGGAATACAATCTCTTCAAGGATTGGTCCTAAGATGCAGACGGTAAAGAATAGTAAACCATCTGAAAGAGCGTCGTGTTTTCCTCCTTGAGTAAATCAAAGTATGGGTTGGTCGGCTCACCTAATGGGTCAAGGGTAACGAGGAAGGTCATGACGATAAATAAGAGGAGGGTCAGTGGCTTCTCGCTGATAAAGCACACAACGCCCTGAAAGATTTCTCGACCCACGCCTTGGCCACCGTTTAAACCTATGGCCGTACGAATTTTAGGCCATGGGATGTTACGCACGAGTGGATAGGTGAGGACAAGCATTAATAGCCCGATGTCGACGGTGATGCCTTCGATCAGATAGGATGAGGTGGTATAGGCATCGTCCAAATGGTCAAAGATTTCTGGGATCGTGACCACATAGATAACATATAGCGCCATCCACAGGATGAATGTCTCGCCAAGCACCAGCGCCGTATGGATTGGCAACGGATCCGTTAGACGACATCGCATCTTGCGGATGAATGCCTGCACGATCACCATGGAGGTTGCTACAAGAGCGCACAATATTCCCATAACCAAAGTAAGTGAAATAAGCGCCTTCCGCATGGCCATTGGCGCATGGGGACCCATCCAATCAACGGAATATCCGAGCATCGGCCGTAAAGCCTCGATTTCCTCGGTTGCTCCGCTATTAGCTGCATCGCCATTGTTCGCCAGGGACGCTCGCTTTACCATAGCGACGATGGTCATATCGCGAAGGCGTCGTGCCTCGTCAATCGCATCAGGTGGAAGATCGATAGTCGTCGCCTGTTTGATTCCATCTTGCCATCCTTCGACATAGCCAATAAACACCGTATGGCTAAGCCGATCAGTAAACGAATCCGTTGGACGGGTCATGGTGATGACCTTGCGCGTCGGATCTAGCCAAAACATAGCGAGCATGCATTTTGTCGTTAAGCTTGGCTTTGGTGATGCAGAATTGAGACGATTGGTGCTATAATCCTCGTGGGTCTTGATCGTTTCCACATGACGTGATTCCCTATCAGGGTCCCAATCACTGGGGAGAAGCAATGCGACCACTGCGGCTCCAATCAAGCCAAGGACGGCAGTCATGTGGAAAATTTCACGAAGGGTCATTGGGTTCATTCGATTGGCTGAGAAGAAGAATTAAGTAATAAATGATACGTCAGTTATTTACTTATCTAATATGCTTTAAATTTTTCTAGTTCTTTGACTTGGTCCGTGGTCAGGGTCATGTGCTGCGTATTGGAGCCGATGAAGTGTGGGCGCCTGAAGCTGTAGACGACCCGACAACGGGCGGATCCGTCAGGCATACGATGTCCTGGTCTCAGGACTTCCCGCACGAGATCGGTAACGGATGCGATTCTTTCCTCGCCAATCATCCAGATGAGGTCCCCCGGTTCGAGTTGTCCGATCCCGAGTTTATTTGACTCGGGATCTACCGCCAGGATGACCACCCCTGGTTGATCATGGCGGTATCGTGACCGGAGCGTTGGCGTAGCCGTGGTTAACGTCAGTCCGAGCGCCCGCAGCTTGGGACCTTCGACCTTTGGTGCCCGATGTAGACGGATGGTCAGGGATTTTGGCGAGCTGACCACAACGTCACATGAGTCTGTAGACTGCAGGTCATAATCCAGTTGGTAGGTGAAGAGATCAACCGGACCCGATGCCAGGCCATTCAGCTTGAACCGACCCTGCGTATCACTGATGGCGGTTTTCCGAGCCTGGTTTTCAGATTTTGGTTCAGTTTCCACGCGTGCTCCATTCACCGGATTGCCTTGGTCATCAAGCACCAGGCCGTCGATGCTGCTACCGCTGGTCAGAACTACCCGCAAAGAAGTCTGTTTATCTGGTTCGACGGCATAAATGTCCGGTATGGTGAACATCGAGAAATGATGATGCCTGAACTCCAGAACTCCAGCCTCATCTAGATGCAATTTTGATAGGGGTGGAAAATTCGGAATGGAGAACTCCCCTGATTGGTCTGTGGTTACAGTGGCAATATTGCCGTACCCTGTTTTATCTGCCAATTTTGCCGTCACCTCAACTCCAGCAATTCCCGTTCCGGCATCATCCACCACCTTGCCGGCGGCGGTTACACCGGGCTGGAGGGCCACATGATGGGCGATCGATTCACCGGGGATCAAGGTGACCTTCCCTGGATCACCGCCGCCCCTCAGGGCACCGGCTGATGTCATAAATCCAAGTTTGGTCACCAGAACGGAAGCCGTTGGCTTGGATGGGTCCCATGGAACAGGAATGGAATAAGAGCCATCCGCCGCCGATCGGGTGGTATAGAAACCAGGACCCGTGGCGCGTGTGAAATATCGCATGTCCGTGCTCGGACATGCGATGATGATGTCCGCATCCACAACCGGCCTACCGCTCTTCTTATCCGTGACCAAGCCGTGGATCGTTGAGACGATGGGGGAGGTGGCATCGATGGGTGTGGATCCTGAGTTCGATGTTGGCGTCGGCAGAGTCTGTGGCCCGGCTCCGGGGCCTTTGGCGGCGTCTGCCTTTTGATCGGGCCATGTGATCCATAATCCCTTTATCTGGCCCTGGGCATTACCGATAACTTCCAGGTCCACGGTACCCTTGGCAAATTTAATAGGAAGGATGACGGGGTGCTCAATCATGCCGAGAGTGCTTAATGGAACCGCTGGGCCAATACTGATGAAGGGGCCCCAGCGTTTCTCTACATTCAGCCACATGGAAGGAATGTAGTCGAGACGTAGGTCCATGCGCAGTTGTTCGTTAAAGCGACCATAGACCAGCCGCCATTGATGGTTCGACAAGTCTTCAGCAATCTGGTGCGCGAGTTCGAGTGGATTGGTAATCGGGCGTAACTTTTCATTACGGGCCACGGTAATTCCCGTGTTCACCAGGGGCACGATGACCAGGATAGCCATGATGGCGGCAGCTAGGCCAAAGGTCCGAGCGAAGGTGGCCTGGGCATGGCGAGGATACCTAGGTGCTGGTAGCCAGCGACGCGCTACAGCCGAGAGAATGAGCATTCCCAACCAGCCAACCAGCAACAGGACCGGAAGCATTTGACCGCTGAACAGGATCATGTCGCTTGGTAATCCCCACTGGTTGAGCCGGGCGAACACGTTATCACCTATGATATCGAAGGTGCGTTTCCCTGCGTCAAACCAGCCTGTTCCCCATAGGCCTTTGAAGACTATGCCAATGGGCCAGGTACCATTGGCGATAGCGCCTACGGCCAGGCCGCCAAGTCCTAATACAAGTCCCATGCTGAGCAGCCCCAGGGACACCAGTCCCACGGAGATGCCGCCACACGCCACCACGCCCAACGCGATGCCGCCTAAAGCAATCACGCCTTTGGCCCGATAGCCGCAGGCAATGCCGCCGATGGCCCGGGGACCGATGGCGATGATGCCTCGGGCAGTCCGGGGAGCTCTGCTGATCGGATCATTGCCCCATACAACATGGATTAGTGGCCAACCACGCCAATTCGCCTGGGTGCAGCGCTCCCCTTCGATGGGCTGGGGCTGCTGACCCGGGCTGGCAATGATCCCGTCCACCTGTTGGCGAATTTCACCAGCCTGCTGCCAGCGCATCGAAGGCTCTTTTTCCAATGCCCGGAGGACCACTGCATCAAGGCGGATGTCGATGGCGACCTTGGCCGATGGCGGTGAAAAGCGACCCAGGGGAAGCTCTCCGGTGAGCAGTTCATAAAAAACGACACCAAGGGCGAACAGATCGGCCCGGTGATCGACACTGGCCGGATGTTCGATTTGCTCCGGAGCCATGTAGCTGGGGGTACCCAAAACTGTCTGACTGTGTTGAGTTTGGCCATTTTCGTCGCAGAGCATACGCGCGAGGCCGAAATCGGCGATCTTCAGTCGGCCGTCTCGATCGAGGAGCAGATTTTCGGGCTTGATGTCCCGGTGGACCACGCCCTGGTCATGGGCGTATTGCAAGGCGTCACATAGGGTGGGGATCAGGGCCAGGGCACGGAAGGGATCGAGAGTCTTGGCCTGCATGGCCTCGCGCAGAGTCGGTCCGTCGACAAACTCCATGGCCAGCCAGCACAATTCGCCGTCCCGGCCAACATCATACACGGTGACGATGCCGGGGTGACTCAGCCGGGCCAGGGCCCGAGCCTCCGTTGCAAAACGTTCCGCCGCGCCGGGGTGGTTGGGGACCAGGATCTTCAAGGCGACGTCCCGACCCAGGGCTCGTTGATGGGCTCGGTAGACGGCGCCCATGCCGCCCCGGCCGTGGAGCGCCACGATCTCGAACTGCGGCAGGCGGCGACGCAGTTCTTCGATGGGGGGCGGCTCACTCGTGGCCGGCGGCATGGAGACCCAGCCTTCCTCGGACAGACCGGCGGCGAACAAGCAGGCGGGACAGGAGCCATCGGCGCGGCGAGCGCACTGGCATACGGGGCAATGGGTCATGGACTGATCTCCACCCTGATGTACGGCGGAATCCGTCACGAGTTACACCCGAGTTCCACGCACGGCGGCCAGGAGATCGGCGAGTTCGTGTTCCACCACCTCGCCGGGTCCCAGCGTGTCGGCCACCCGCTGGCGCAGGTGATCCCGCCAGCGACTCCGGAGGCGATGAAGGGCGACCTTGACGGCCCCCGGGCTGAGTGCGAGGGCCGTGAGGGCGTCTTGGTCTGGCGTTCCGCCGTCTAAAGCCGGGGCTAAAGCGGCGAACAGGGTGGCTCTGCCGCTGGAGGCATACTGGTCTTGCAGGTCCCGGCGGGCGCCATCCAGGACTTCCAAGGCCCAGCGTCGATCGAATTCCGCCTCAGGGCTGGTAACGGTCAGCGGCTCGGATTCCCAGATTCGTGCTGAATTTTCTGGAAGAGGCACGATCTTCCCGCCGCCCCGTTTTGCGGCCATCATCCGGGCGTGTTCATCCGCCAAGTAGTGGGTCAAGGCGGCGAGAAGGAATGTGCGGAAGCGACCTCGCCGAGCATCGGCCACCGCCACCGCCTCGCGTTCCAGGAGAAGGACGAAGAATCCCTGGACCAAATCTTCAGCCTCGGCTGGGGGAAAGCCTTTTCGACGAACGAAGGCGTAAAGGGGAAGCCAGTAGGCCCGGCACAGTTCTTCCATGGCCGGCCGATCACCGGCCCCCGCCGCCATGATCCGAGACCAACGGGTGACCTGAAATGGTTGGATGGTGGTCATGCGGATGTACTCATAGAGAAAAGCTTGATATCCGCCCCAGCGGGAAGAAGCCGTTTAACCATTCGCCTGGGGTGAAGTGTGCTGCTAGGCGATGACCGATCAGGTGCGAGCCGGGCTCCAATGCGCTTTATGTCATCCATCCGCATTCCCTCGCGCGCAGGCACGGTCGTGGTACTGATGTTCGCCACCCCGTAATGACGATGCACCCGGATCAGGATTCGCCATCGCACGTCATTCCTTCGTGCGGTCTACGGCAGGGTAACCAACGTGCATCGGCGACTCAGATAACGGCAATGATGGGTCATCAGATACCGCAGTCGGTAGTGATCCTAATGAGGTCACATCAATGGTTCACGTCACAATAATCAGGGACATGACTCGTCAGGGTGGCGATGGTGCCTTAAACGCGTGCGTCATACCTCCAGGTGCTCATGCAGGGAATTCACGGTGTTGGCCTGTCCGGTCGTCTGGTCAGGGGACCATCAGCTGAATGAAGTGATGATCGGTATCGATGCAGGGGGTGTCGAGGATCCATCCGGTTGTGATGTGATCAGGACAGATGATGAGCAAATCCCACCCGGACGCCCTCGTCATTCTTTGATATTCTGCCACTGCTGTCCAACTATAAGTCAAGAAATGACAACTGCTTACCGATCTGGACTTCTGGATTCACTGGTTTTTCGTACTGAAACAGGGAATTTACCAGCGTTTTCTCGAAACACGTCAGACTCAAAACCT
>CAIUVD010000115.1 GCA_903902515.1 uncultured Planctomycetota bacterium
CCGGACCCCGGACCCCGGACTCTCCCTTCACCAATCCAAAGGCATTGTCCACACCGGGTCCCCCGGCGTGAGGTGCAACCGGGCCGCAACGTCTGCTGGCAGGCGCAGGCCATCGCCGGGCTCTTCGACCTCCGCCACGGTCATGTGCAGCGTCCGGGGATGGGCACAGAGGCGGCGGACGCCCGGGGCCGCAGGCGGATGGTCCAACAGCACCCGGGCCCGACTGGCGGTGATGGGCACGAGGTCAGCGACGGCGGCGCCGTCGTGGGGTCCGGCGTCAAAGGGGTCGATGGTTCCCAGCCAGCGGAAGCCCGCCCGGTGGAGCAGCGCCCGGACTGGCGTCGTGGCGGTGCCTTCATGGGCGATGTGGGCCCGGGCTTCGGCCGGCAACAACTCGGCCACCAAGTGGTCATCGGGGAAGAAGGCGTCGATGAACTCCTTGTCGGTACGACAGAGAAGATCCGCCCGGTAGTAATCCAGGCCGGTCAGGGGTTTGCCGACAGCATCCCAGAAGGCGTTGCCACCATCGGCCCGCCGCTCCGGCAGCAGCTCCGCCAGCAAGCGGTGGCAGAAGTGCTGGCGGTGCATGGCCACCACCAGCAGTCGGGCAGCCACCAGCAACTTTCCAATCCCCTGGCCCCGGGCCTGGGGACTGACCACCAAGCCCCCCAGTTCGGTCCACGGCTCCAGATCCTTCTCCAGGCACAGCAGGGTACGGGCACGGTCAACGTTCAGCTGTTTCGAATGCACCACCTGTTCCACAACTCGCAGATAATAGTGGGGGTCTTCGGGGGTGCCGTGTTGAGCAAAAAGACTGGCGGTGCCCAGCAGGGCACCGGCTTCGGATTCCGCCACCATGGTCAAAGAACCCACGGTACCCGGGGCTCCACCTAACGCGGCCAAACTGTGCTGCCCGGCCTCAATGATCGCGCCCAGCACCACAGGATCGCCAGGGAGATTGACGGTATCCAAGTGACTAGCGAGGGCCCTCAGGGCCGCCAAGTCATGGGGCCACACCGGTCGTAGGAGAAGGCTCATACCGAATCATGACCGGGATTTCGGTCCTTGGCAAACCCGGAGGGGAATTGCGAACTGCCAAATCCGGGGGTATCCTCCCCCCATGGCGCGTATCTCCACTGCCTTGACCCAGCCGGGCATGATCCTGGCTGAGGACGTCAACGCTCCGGGCGGACAGCTCATCGCTGGCGCCGGGGCCACCCTGTCGGCCAAGCACCTGGTGGCCTTTAAGACCTGGGGCATTCCGGCCGTGATGATCACTGACGAAAGCGCCCCGGCCATCGATCCGGCCCTGCTGGCCGAGGCCCGACGATTGGTGGCCCCGCGCTTTGCCGGCCAGCCGACCGATCACCCGGCAATCCGTGAAATTTTCCGCATCGGCGTCGAGCGGCAGGTGGCCCTCAAACTCGCTAAACGGGTCGGAACCCCTCCATGAGTCCCAACGACCTGGTGGCCAAGGCCGGCGTTCTGGGCTCTCTTCCAGAAAGTTGGCGCCACCTCGACCAGGTGTGCAGCAAAGCCACCGTGACCACCGACATGATCGCCGAGGTCGTGGCCACCGACGCCGGCCTCACGACCCGCATCCTGCGCCTCGCCAACAGCCCGATGTTCGGTCTTCCGGGCCGGGTCGAGGCCATCGATCGGGCCGTATCCCTGATGGGCACCCGACAGGTGCGGGACCTGGCTCTGGCAGCCTGCGTCATCGACCGCTTCAAGGACGTCCCCGAGACCCTGGTGTCGATGCACTCCTTCTGGCGCCACAGTCTGGGATGCGCCCTCCTGGCCCGGGCGATCGCCGCCAAGCGTCGGGAATCCAACGTCGAACGCTTCTTCGTCAGCGGCCTGCTGCACGACGTCGGAGCTCTCTTGATGTGCCAGGTGACCCCGGAACTGACCACCAAGGCCCTGACCAAAATCGGGGCCGGCACACCGGCGGTGATGGCCGAGCGCAGTGTCTTCGGCTTCGACCACAGTGATGTCGGCAAGGGCCTGTTAGAAGCCTGGGGTCTGCCCCAAAGCCTGTCGATCCCGGTCGGGCGGCATCACAGTCCGTCGACCGGCGTGGCCTACGCCGTGGAGTCCGCGGTCGTCCATGTGGCGTCCACCATCAGTGACCTGCTCGCCGTCGGAGAAGGCATTGAGGGGCGGTCCAGCCCCCTCGATGCCCAGGCCTGGATCCAAACCGGGCTCCAGCCCGCCGCCCTGGCGGATGTCGTTGGCGACCTCGATACCAGTCTTGAACCGATCATGGACGTCTTCTTCCCGGGGAAGAAAGTGGCATGAGCGGACACGAAGGTCTTTTCGAGGCCCTGGTATCCCTCGATGCCACCATCAGCGCCAGCGCCGGTGATGCGGAATCCCTGCTGGCGGATCTCCTGCCCCATGCTTGCCAGATCCTGCCCTTCCGGCGGTATGCCCTGGCAATCCTAGACCACGACACCTTCCAGCCGGTCATCCGGCTCGGCGATCAGAACCTGCAAGGCATCCTTGATGAGGTCGCTGCCCTCGGTCTGGTGGGCCTCGCAGCCCGCGAGAATCGCTCCATCCTCTACGATCTGCCTGACGGCCGACTAATCCTCCACGGCTGCGCTACCGTCAGCCATTTCAGCGGCATCCTGATCGGCCTGGTCGATGACGCCGAAGCCCACGATCTACGCCTCACCGCCCTCGATCTGCTGTGCACCCGCATCGCCACGGCCCATGAGCACCGGATTCTGGTCGATGAACTGCGGGTCCGCCAACGCCTGCTTGAGCAGTCGGTGGCCGACCGCAGCCTCGATCTGGCCCTGGCCCGGCAATTCAACGAAGTCGACAGCCTGTCGAAGGTCCGCTTCCTGGCCAACATGAGCCACGAGATTCGCACGCCGATGAACGGTGTGGTGGGGATGATTCAAGTCCTCCTGGGCACCCGCCTGGATCCCGAACAGGAGGATTACGCCCGCACCGTCTTGCGTTCCGGCGAATCCCTGATCACCCTCCTCAACGACATCCTCGATTACTCCAAGATCGCCACCGGGCACCTGGAACTGGAAAAGATCCCCTTCGACCCGGCGGAGTTGTGCTACGACGTGGCCGACCTGTTCCGTACCCGGTTGGTTGGCGGAGCCGTGGAATTGGTGGTCCGGATCGACCCCGGGGTTCCAGGCCAAATCACCGGCGATCCGACCCGCCTGCGCCAGGTCCTAAGCAATCTCGTCAGCAATGCCTGCAAGTTCACCAGTCGGGGCCATGTGCTGCTGGCCATCGATGTCCCTGCGGAGAACCCCGAGGTGCTGCGGCTGCTGGTTCGCGACACCGGAGAGGGCATCAGCGATACCGCCCTGCCGCGCCTGTTCACCCCCTACGCCCAGGAGGACGCCTCGGTCAACCGCCGCCACGGCGGCACCGGCCTGGGCCTGGCGATCAGCAAAAGCATCATCGATGCCGCTGGGGGCAGCATCAGCGTCGAATCCCACAAGGGCAAAGGCACCAGCTTCACCATCGAAATGCCCCTGGTGGAACCCCAACCCGCCGAGGTGACCCCAGCCCTGCTGCGAGACCGGCGGTTGCTGCTGGTTGATGACGACGGCGAGGCCCGTCGGGTCATCCGCCGCCAGTTGGAACTCCTGGGGGCCGTGGTCGTCGAGGAAAATGACTCCCAGGGAGCTATTGCGGCCCTGGCGGTGGCCGCCGCCCTCGGGGAGCCCCTCGATGCGGTCCTCATCGATCTGCATATTTCGGGAAGTGGGGCGGCCGACCTCGTCCTGGCGATCCGCGCTCAAGAAGGCCTGGGAAATCCCAAGATGATCGTCTTGGCCCCGACCCGACCCGACGACGCCTCGCGCTTTGAATCCATCGCCGCCCTCATCTACAAGCCCTGCCGCCTGACGACCCTCAGCCGGGCGGTGCGGATCGCCCTTGGCGAACGGGTGGATGAAATCCGCAAGGTCAACCTCAAGCAACGATTCACCGGCCGGATCCTCCTGGCTGAAGACAACGCCGTGAATCAGCGGGTGGCCCGCCTGATGCTCTCCCAACTCGGGCTGGAAGTCGACATCGTCAGCGATGGCCAGGAAGCCGTCCGCCGGGTCGCCTCGGGCGGCTACGGCCTGGTGTTCATGGACCTGCAGATGCCGGTTATGGACGGGCTTCAGGCGACCATGGCCATCCGCGCCAGCGAAGAAGGTACGGACCGCCACCTCCCGATCATCGCCCTGACCGCTGCGGCCAACAGCGACGACCGCGTCGAAGCCGCCGTCGCCGGGCTCGACGATTACCTGACCAAACCATTCCTTGAGGATGATCTGCGCGACATCCTGGACCGCTGGCTACCCGAAGGTTCGGGCGGGCACAGCAAGGTCCTCATGCAGGACTAATCAGGGCCTCTCGAAAATTCGCCAGGTGGCGCCAGCTTCCATGCGCAGGCACCGAGCTGCGCTTTGGGCACCGTGCCCTCGACACGCAGATTATCCTCGAAAACGCAGTTAACCGATAAAGACCCATAGGACACGTCGGCTTTTGTCGTCCTGGCACCACCTTGCCCAGGGCACCCATCTGGTGATGCAAAACCGCAGGTGTGGTCCAGCTCCAAGGCGCGTGATGCGACGGCATGGCAGCGCCATGTCGAGCGTCGCGCAACGATGGAGATGGGCCGCAACTGCGGTTTTGGGATTATGGAACCACCCCTTGGCGAGGGCAGGCGTTGGCGAGGGGACAGACGGCACATCGGGGACGAACGCGGGTGCAACACGTCCGCCCAAGACGGATGATCTGGTGGCAGGCGGCGATCCAACGCTCCCGGGGTAGTCGGGCAACAAGGGCCGCCTCAGCCTCGCCGGCATGCTCACGCCCGGTCCAGCCCCAGCGGAAAGCGCACCGTTGGACGTGGGTATCGGCGCCAATCGCCGGGACGCCGTAGGCGTTGGCGACCACCACGTTGGCGGTCTTGCGCCCGACCCCCGGCAGGGTCGCCAGGACCTCCGGATCCTGGGGCACCTGGCCGCCATGACGTTCCAAGAGGGCCCGAGCGCACTCGACCACCGCCCGGGCTTTTTGCCGGAATAATGGCAGATGGCGCAGCACCGGTTCGAGATCCCGGGGGTCACAACGGGCGTAGGCATCCACCCCAAGAAGATGTTCCTGGAGGACCGCCAACACCTGATTGACCTGCTCATCCCGGGCCCGGGCCGAGAGGATCACCGCCACCAGCAGGTCGAAGGGTTCCTTCGCCGCCAGTTCGCAGGCGGCCGTCGGCCAGTGATCCTGGAGGACACGATCAACGAGGGTGGGGTCGAGGGGAGGCATGGGGAAGGTCCGGGGTCCGGGGTCCGGGGTCCGGGGTCAAAAGACAGGATCTCAGGGTAGACCGGGATTCTCTGCCGGGGGCCGAGAGCACCACCGAAGGATCCGCGTATTCCGCGACATCGGACCGTGGACCTCGGACCTATTTGCCGATACAGAAGCGGCTGAAGATGCCGTCGAGAACGTCATCCGGGGTGGTGGCTCCGAGGAGATCTGCCAACAGATCAGCGACCCGGCGCAGGTCCTCGGCCAGCAGTTCGTCGGCGGGCAGGCGCTGGGCCAGCGTTTCCAGCAGGGCTTCGGCTTCAGCCAGGAGACGTTGCTGCCGGGGCTCGCTGGCGGGGGTGGTCGCCAGCCGACCGGCCACCAGACCGGCCAGGGCCTGCAGAGTCCGGGATCCGGGGTCCGGACTTCCCAGGGCCACCCCCAAAGCGGCCCGGGAATCCGGCGATCCAAGATCCGTCTTGGTGGCGATGATCACGGTGCGATCGAGCGGCAGGCCGTGGTGAGACGGCAGGGGCGCATCGGGGGCCGAGCAGGCGAGGATCACCGCGGCACCCTGCAGGTGGCTGCGACCGACGGCAATGGCTTCCGCATCAAGGCCGTGGTGGATGGCCTCCAACCAGCCGGCCGTATCGATCAGGCGCACCGTCCGGCCCCCCAGATCCCAGGGGGCATCGAGGGCATCGCGGGTCGTGCCAGCCACCGGGCTGACGAGGGCCGGGGCCCCGGTGAGGGCGGCGAAGAGGGCGGACTTCCCGGCATTGGCCGGGCCCACCAGGACCACCGTGGGCAGGACCTCCACCGCATCGGCGGCGCTACGCCAGCGGTGCAGGCGGGCTGCAAGGGCCGCCAGTTCCGCCTGGAGGGCCACCGGGTCGAAAGCCCGGACATCGGCTTCATCAAGAAAATCGAGCCCCGCCTCGACCACCGCGCGGAGGTACAGGACCCGGTCCCGAGCTGGGGCCAGATCGGTGTGCAAGGCCCCCTGGAGCCGGGCCAGGGCCTGGGCGGCGGCCTCGGCGGTGGGGGCCGTGGCCAGGGCCAAGACCGCCAAAGCCCGATCAAGATCCAGGCGACCGTGGGCGAGGGCTAAGCGAGTGAAGTCCCCCGGAGCAGCCGGTTCGGCACCGCAGCGAACGAGGGACGCGAGGGCCAAATCCACCAGGTCAGGGCTGGCCGGCAGGTCGATCTCGATCAGGTCGGTGCCGGTGGCGGTGCGCGGACCCCGGGCGGCCCGCACCCGTACCGGGGCCCCTCCGGGGCGACTTTCGGGATGCCACGTCCCGGTGGCCACCACCGGGGCATCCGCGAGGGGCAGCCCCGCCCGGCGGGCCACCTCCCAGGCTCCTTCACCCGCAAGCCGGAGAACCGCCAACGTACCACCGGTCGCCGTGGCCGGGGCGACGACCGGACGACCGGACGAGCGCACGACCGGACCGGTCATCGGTTCAGGCCATACCGAGCTTGTAACGGATGAACTTGACTTCGATGGTCGAGAGGATGGCGTTGATGGTGAAGTACAGCACCAGACCCGACGGCATGTTGTAGAAAATCACGCCGAACACGATGGGCATCCAACGCATCATCTTGGCCATCTGCTCCTGCTGGGGATCCGTGCTGGGCGGGATCGGCTGGGTGAAGGACATGACGGCGGTGGCGGCGATGTAGATGATTGGCAGGGGATTGAAGGACAGCACCCAGTTGTTGAGGAACGGGATGGCCATGCCCCATACCTGGTCCGGCAGGGTCAGGTCGGGGATCCACAGGAAGCTGTGGCCGCGCATGTCGGCGCTGTAATTGAAGGTGTTGTAGAGGGCGATGAAAATCGGGATCTGGATCAGCATCGGCAGGCAGCCCCCGAGGGGATTCACGCCGTTCTTCTTCCACAGTTCCATCTGCTTCACGGCCAACTGCTGCTTATCGTTCTTGTACTGTTCCGTGAGGTATTTGAGTTCCGGGGCCAATTTCTGCATCTTGAGCATGCTGGCATGCTGCTTGAAGGTCAGCTTGAACAGGATCGCCTTGATCAGGAGGGTCAGGAGAACCACCGCCACGCCATAATTGATCACCACCAACACCAACTTCTCCAACACCCAGGTCATGCCCGTCGACAACACCAAGAAGAAACGGTGCATGGCATCCGTAACCGCCACCCGGCGTTCCTGCTCGTTGAGCAAGGTCAGGGCCTCCTTGGACAGGCTGGTACCCGTCAGGGACCAATCCTGGGTCAGGGTCCGGCCAACCGGGACCTCGACGGCGGCGTAGGTCACGGTCAGGTAATTTTGGTGATCCTGATGGGGCAGGCTGGTGAACGTCGAGCTATCAGCGCGCCAAGCGACCGTCGGCGTGGTCACCAGGGGAATGCCAGCGCCGGGGCCATTGGCGGCGGGACCGGCGGGCGGGACCGGCACCGGGGCGGTGGCGCCATCCAGGCCGATGGGGCCGGGGGTGAACCACGCGGCGAAGAAGCGGCTCTTGAGACCGACAAAATCCAGGGGCACCCCGGGAGCGACCTGGGCCGGATCGGTGCCAATGGTGGAGCCATGGGCTTCCAGACCACTGTGCCAGATGATGTTGACGTACCCGATCTCGTTGGGGCCGTAGTCCTGGTGAATGCCGTTGATCGGCAGGAGGTGGGGCGTGAGGGTCAGGGACGCCGGGCTGTCGTTGCGGACCGTCAGGGTGCAATGAACGGTAGGCCGGGTGGCATCCATGCGGTAGCGCATGGTGTAGGTCAGGTTGCGCGGCGAACGGTAGGTGAAGGCCACCCCATCGGCGGTCTGGCTGCCAGGGACAATGGCCCAGGGCACGAAATCCTGCTTGGTCAGGCCATAGGTCGGGACCGCGCCGTCATTCATCAACCAGTTGTGAAGATTCTTGCCGGCGGCGACCGTCTCTTTGGTCGGCTTCTGCCAAAAGGCATCCAACACGGGCAGGGAATCCCCGGTGGAATCGCCCTCACGCTGGAGGTGCTTGGGCAATTCCAGGGGTTTGACGCCCTTGATCTCCAGGCGGTCAAGACCACCCCGGTAGGTCGACACCACCGCCCGGGCAACGGCGTTTTCAATCGTCACCGAGGGATAGACGAGATCTTCGGCCATGACCACGGCGGTCAGAAGGAACAGGGCGCACAGACGATTCAGCATGGGGGCTCCGGCGGAGGGGCGGGAGTTTCGGGGGGGACGGTCTAAGGGAAGCGATGGATAGGGAGTTGCAGGTCCGGGGTCCGGGGTCCGGGGTCCGGGGTCAAAGACAGGATCGGTGATGTGCCGCCAACGCCGGGGATATCCCCACGTCCCAGGATTGGCGGGACTCCGGGGTCCGGGGTCCGGGGTCCGGGGTCCGGGGTCCGGGGTCCGGGGTC
>CAIUVD010000116.1 GCA_903902515.1 uncultured Planctomycetota bacterium
CCCACTGGCCTTTCGATCCGGTAAAGGATTTCACCAATATTTCCACTCTCGGCCGCAGCGAGTACGCGCTGGCGCTCCATCCGGGCCTGCCGGTGAACAACCTGCAGGAATTCATTGCCCACGCCAAAGCCAGGCCAGGGCAGCTCAACTACGCCTCACCCGCCAGCGGCGGTGAGACGGTCCAGCTTCACCAGGAAGTCCACGAGGCCGGTCTACGGCCCTCAACGGCCGCCGTTCTTACTTTTATCATGGCCCCACGCTCGGCCTGGAGGGGAGGGAACTGACCTCGCACAGCGCCAGCATCGACACCAGGACCAAGGTCGCGAGGAGGGGTCGAACAGCACACCTCATGGCTCCCGCAGGCCGCCCCATTCCGCCCCGTCACCCGGGATGAACGGCTTGAAACCGTTCCCAGAGTCAAGCGATGGAACCGTCGAACGGGATCCCAAGCACTTACAACGATATGCTGCCGTAATCGCTGTATTTCCACCATGTGTAGTGGTTGAGCAGTTGACGGACCCCAAGATGCGGTACATGAATCCACCCCTGCCTGCTTTGAGGATTCATCTGCAATGACGGTTACGATCACTTCCGCTGCCTGCCCCCTGATGACCCCCGCCACCGCCACCAAGTGGCGCGTCCGGACCCGGGATGAGCGCTTCCGCGCCTTCGATGCCAGCCGCATCGCCAATGCCCTGGGCAAGGCCCTGGCGGCCGCCGAACGGGACGTGACCCGGGCCGAGGCCCTGACCGAGGCCGTCTGCCGCAATTTGCAGCAGCGCTGCCCGGATGGCGGCTCCTTCTACATCGAAGAGATCCAGGATCAGGCCGAGCTGGCCCTGATGCGGGCCGGCGAGCAGGACGCCGCCCGCCGCTTCGTGCTCTATCGCGAAGGCCGCCGCAAGGCCCGTGCCGCCGAGGACACCCCCGAGGTCGAGGGCCTGCAGAATCTCCTCGGCCAGTTGGAGGACCCCCTGATCGCCGGCGGCAACGACCGCTTCGTGCTGTTCCCCATCGAGCACGATGACCTGTGGAAGGCCTTCAAGGACCACCTGGCCCTGATGTGGACCGCCGAGGAAATCGACCTCGCCAAGGACCAGCAGGATTGGAAGAAGCTGTCGGACGGCGAGCGCCACTTCCTGTCCCACGTCCTGGCGTTCTTCGCCGCCTCGGATGGCATCGTCAACGAGAACCTGGCGGCGCGGTTCTACCGCGAAATCACCGCCCCGGAGGCCCGCGCCTACTACTCGATGCAGATGCTGATCGAGACCGTCCACAGCGAGACCTACTCGCTGCTGATCGAGACCTACATCAACGACGCCAACGAGAAACGCCGGCTGTTCAACGCCATCGACACCGTGCCGATCGTCGGCGAAAAGGCCCGCTGGGCCCTGCAGTGGCTGGCGGACGACCGCAGCCTGGCCGAGCGCCTGGTGGCCTTCGCCTGCGTCGAGGGCATTTTCTTCAGTTCGTCCTTCTGCTCCATCTACTGGCTCAAGGACATGAAGCAGGGCATGATGCCCGGCCTGTGCTTCAGCAACGAACTGATCAGCCGCGACGAGGGCCTGCACACCGACTTCGCCGTCCTTCTGCACAGCAAATTGCAAGAGAAGTGCTCGCCGGAGCGGATCCGCGAAATCGTCCGCGAGGCCGTCGACATCGAGTGCCGCTTCGCCACCGAAGCCCTGCCAGTGTCCCTGATCGGCATGAACGCCGACGCCATGCAGAAGTACATCCGCTTCGTGGCGGATCGTCTGCTGGCCCAGATGGGCTGCGAGCGCCTCTACGGCGAAGCCAACCCCTTCATGTTCATGGAACGCCTCGGCCTCCAGAACAAGACCAACTTCCACGAGAAGAAGGTCGCCGAGTACCGCAAGGCGGGCGTCGGCGTCAGCATCGCCGAACAGCAGATCGCGTTTAACGTCGATTTCTGAGGCGGCGCATGCGCGCCGCCGAGAGGGGAGAGGGGAGAGGAGAGAGGGGACCTTCGGTGGCCGTCAGCACCGCTTGTCCCCTGGTGCACCTCCCACCCTACCACCCGATCCCGACCACCTGCGTACGTCCACTCTCTCCTCTCCCCTCTCCCCTCTCCATCTGAAGTCCCTATGTTCGTCCAAAAGCGCGATGGCTCGAAAGAGCCGATCCACCTCGACAAGATCACCAAGCGCATCGAAGCCCTGGCCTATGGCCTGGCGGTCGAGCCGATCCTGGTCGCCCAGAAGGTGATTGGCGGCATCTTCGATGGCGTCACGACCCGCGAACTGGACGACCTGGCCGTGCAGACGGCGTCGAACCTGGTGACCACCCACCCGGATTACGACTTCCTGGCGGCGCGGCTGTCGGCGTCGATCCTCCACAAGGAATCGTCGGACTCCTTCGCCGAGGTCATGGAGGCCCTGTACCTGCGCAAGGACAACGGCGGCCGGCCGGCCCCCGCCATCAGCGATGAACTGCTGGCCTGCGTGCGGGCCCACAAGGCGCGCATCGAGGCCGAAATCGTCATGACCCGGGACATGACCTTCGACTTCCAGGGCATCAGCACCCTCAAGAAGTCCTACCTCATGCGCCTCGGCAAGCGCATCGTCGAGCGGCCCCAGTACCTGTGGATGCGCGTCGCCCTCGGCATCCACTGCTGCGGCCTCAATGGCAAAGACGCGACGGATGCCGACCTGGTGCGGGCCTTCGAGACCTACCACCTGATGTCGTCGAAGTTCTTCACCCACGCCACGCCGACGCTGTTCAACGCCGGCTCGGCCAAGCCCCAGATGTCGTCGTGCTTCCTCCTGCACATGCACGACGACAGCATCGACGGCATCTACAAGACCCTCACGGACTGCGCCAAGATCAGCCAGATGGCCGGCGGCATCGGCCTGCACGTCCACAACATCCGGGCTGCCGGCTCGCCCATCAGTGGCACGGGCGGCACGTCCAACGGCTTGGTGCCGATGCTGCGGAATTTCGACGCCACGGCCAGCTACGTCGACCAGGGCGGCGGTAAGCGCAAGGGTTCCTTCGCGATTTACCTCGAACCGTGGCACGGCGACATCTTCGAGTTCCTCGACCTCAAGCGGAACACCGGCAAGGACGAGATGCGCTGCCGCGCCCTCTTCTACGGCCTGTGGGTCCCCGACCTGTTCATGCAGCGGGTCAAAGAGGACGGCGATTGGACCCTCTTCGACCCCGCCCGGGCCCCGGGCCTGTCGGACTGCTGGGGCGAGGCCTTCCAGGACCTCTACACCCGCTACGAGCGCGAGGGGCGCGGCGTCGTCCGCACCATCAAGGCCCAGGAACTGTGGCGCAAGATCTGCGAAGTGCAGGTCGAGACCTCGATGCCGTACCTGATGTACAAGGATGCGGCTAACCGGAAATCCAACCAGCAGAACCTCGGCACCATCAAGTCGTCGAATCTGTGCACGGAAATCATCGAGTACACCGCCCCCGACGAAATCGCCGTCTGCAACCTGGCATCCATCAGCCTCCAGGCCTACATCAAGGACGACGGCAGTTACGACCACGCGGAACTCCACCGCGTGGCCAAGGTGGTGACCCGGAACCTCAACAAGGTCATCGACCTCAACTACTACCCCGTCGAAGAAACCCGGAATTCCAACTTCCGCCACCGCCCCATCGGCATTGGCGTCCAGGGTCTGGCGGACGTGTTCATGCGCCTGCGCCTGCCCTGGGGCAGCGACGGCGCGCGGACCATCAACCGCGAAATCTTCGAAACCATCTACCACGCCGCCGTCGAATCCTCGATGGAACAGGCCAAGCTCCACGGCCCCTACCCGACCTTCCCCGGCAGCCCCGCCAGCCAGGGCCGCCTGCAGTTCGACCTGTGGTTCGAAGAACGCAAAGCCAAGGGCGAAGCCCTGCCCGCCACCAGTGAAGAGGTCTACTGCGCCTCCGGTCGCTATGACTGGAAGGCCCTCAAGGCCGACGTGGTCCAGCACGGTCTGCGCAACAGCCTGCTGCTGGCCCCCATGCCCACGGCCAGCACCGCCAACATCCTCGACAACACCGAGGGTTTCGAGCCGATCCCGTCCAACATCTTCAAGCGCAACGTGCTGTCCGGCGAGTTCGTGCGCATCAACCGCTACCTGGTGAAGGACCTGATCGCCCGCGGCCTGTGGACCGACGAACTGAAGAACCGCATCGTCGGCGCCGAAGGCAGCGTCCAGGACGTCCCCGGCATCCCCCACGACCTCAAGGAGCTGTACCGCACGGTGTGGGAGATCAGCCAGAAGCACATCATCGACCTCGCCGCCGACCGCGGGGCCTTCGTGTGCCAGAGCCAATCGATGAACATCTACCTCCAGGGCGCGTCCCTGGCGAAGCTGACCTCGATGCACTTCTACGGCTGGGAGAAGGGCCTGAAAACCGGCTCCTACTATATTCGCCAGACGGCTGCCCGTGGCGCCCAGAAGGTGACCGTCGATACCACCCTGATCCGCAAGGCCGTGGTGGCTTCGCCCGGTGCACCGAAGGCCGAGGATGTGGCCAAGGCGAAGGAGTTCCTGCTGACGCGGGGGATCGCCAAGGAGGAAGACTTCAAGGATCTAAAGCCCGAGGAAATTGTGGTGTGGGCCCAGGGGTCGTGCTCGGCGGCGGATCCTGAAGGCTGCATCATGTGTTCGGGGTGAGATGGCTGAACCACCCGCGATCCTGGCCTAACTCGGGCGGGATCGCGGGCGTCCCCGCCCGCTTGAAAGTGAATACTCAAGTGACTTGGCCGCTTTTATTCCCTGCCTCGTTGTCTTTCTTCCGTGCCCTTCAGTTGTCCATCACGCCTGACCGTAGAGCATTCAGCCCATGCGTGTGATCGACCTGTACGACGGTGATCCCACCAAAGAGCGATCCAACATCGCCCGGCATGGGCTGACCTTCCTGGACGGCTACCGGGTACTGGCGACCCCGGCGGAGGATCGCCTGACCATTGAAGACACCCGCCGGGACTACGGCGAGTCGCGATGGATCACGATAGGTGCTCATCCCCAAATACCTGCTATCATCCTGCATGTCACCTATACGTGGCGCGGCGACCGGCCCCGCCTGATATCGGTGCGCCGAGCCAACAGCCGAGAACGGAAACGCCATGCCAGCCGCACCGCGTAAACGCCCCGCCGCCTCGGTGCGCCGGGTTCGCCTGCCTGCCCCGCCGCCAATGACGGAGGCCGAGGAAGCTCGTCTTCGAGCCATTGCCGCCCTCACCAGCGAACCCGAGGTCGATGATGACGACAGCCCGGACGTGGGTCGCCCGCGCCCTGGCCTGGCGATGAAGCACGATCCTCGTCTGGCGGATCTGATTCCGGTTGATCCCGCCATGGTGGCCTGGTTTGACCGCCATGGCGGCATTCCGGCCATGCACCGCGCCCTGCGGGCGTGGATGCGGGAGCATCAGCATGCTTAATGTGCTCTGGCGAGAGTGGTGTGTCCCCTTGACCTCGCATGCCTAAAGCGCTCTGGGGAGTGGGTCGCCGTAGATCGTTTTCATCGTATTTTTACGTACGATTGCAACGGCCCGGCACAGATCCGTACGTGCGGAATTACCGCATACGGCTCTTCCATCAGGTGATGACGCATAAGCGCTCGTTGGGGTAGGGGTGCAGG
>CAIUVD010000117.1 GCA_903902515.1 uncultured Planctomycetota bacterium
AGACGCCAGACGCCAGACGCTCTCCCCGTTACCCCGCTTGCCCATGGGTCATGTTGCCCACGATGTTTGCCCTATGATGCGTGAAATGCTCCAAGGTAAGTTGCACCGGGCCACTGTGACGGGATGCGAACTGGAATATCCCGGCAGCCTGACGGTTGACCTCGACCTGATCGAGATGGCCGGCCTCCTGGTCCATCAAAAAATCCAGGTCCTAAACATCAACAACGGCTATCGGCTCGAAACCTACCTGATCCCCGGTGAGCGCGGCAAGCGCGAGATCGTCGTCAACGGCGCCGCTGCCCGCCATGCCTACCGGGGTGATCGCATCATCGTCTGCGGCTTCGCATTCTACACCGAGGCCGAACTGGTTGGGCTGCACCCCAAGGTCGTAGCCCTCAACGAGCGCAACGAGGTCGTCGGTCACCACTGAGGGAGAAGCCGTTAACGGTCAGCGCCCCTTGGTCGGCCGACCCCGGCAGACCGCCGCCGCTTCCAGGGGATTTTCCGGCCAACTGTGCTTGGGGTAACGGCCCCGCAGGTCCTTGCGGACTTGGGCGTAGGTGTTGGCCCAGAAACTGACCAAATCCCGGGTCACCTGTTCCGTGCGGTAGTTGGGGCCCTGAAGATGGAGGAGTAGGGGCACCCGACCGTCGACGATGGCCGGGGATTCGGCGAGGCCGAACATTTCCTGAAGGCGGACGGCCAGGATCGGCGGCTGCTCCGGCGAGGCGTGGGCGTAATCGAGGCGCATGCGACTGCCCGAGGGCACCTCGTAGGTCGCCGGGGCCAGGGCTTCGATGCGCTGCACGAGGTTCCAGTCGAGGCGGCCGGTCAGCCAGTCCTTGAGGGGTTTCGCCAACACCTCGGCCCGGGTCCGGCAGCCGGTGCAGGCTTCGCGGACGACCCCCGCCAGATCGAGATCCGGCAGGGCCAGGTCCGGGGCAATGGTCTGCAGCCAGCGGTAGCGTTGCAGCCACGGCCCGGCCTCGTCGTGGGCCGCCAGCAGGGTGGCAGGATCGGCCCCGAGCTTATCCGCCAGCAGGGCGGCGACGGCGGCGGGATCGGCCTGGGCGCCCCGGGCCATGCGGATATTGAGATCGCGGTAGCCCCAGCCGACGCTGGCCTCGACCACCCCCCGGCCCTCGTCCCAGGTCAGGCGTTCCCGCCGGGCGACGCTGCCGGGGAAGACCGCTTCGAGGTCCTCTTCCGTGAGTTCCGACGCCTGCCGGACCTGGGTGCTGGCCTTGAGGCCGGTGCCCAGGCCCTGGACGGCCACGCACAGGAACAGGTCGCCCCGCGTCTGGCCCCGGCGGGCGGCCACGGCACTGCCCTCGTCGAGTTCGACGGCCACCCCGCCAACCATCATGCCGCGATTGCTGTCGGGGGCTGAACGGCGGGCTACGCGGTCGGGGTAGGCGGCTAAGAGCAACCGGGGGAGGGCTTCGTCCGGGGTCCGGGGTCCGGGGTCCGGGGTCCCGGAACGGCCAAGCCCTGGGGGGGATCCCGCACCCAACAACCGCAGCAAGTCGTCGCGGACTTTGACGATTTCCCGGGCGGCGTTGGGGTCGATGCCGTCGTCCCGAAGGCCGGGGTGGAAACGTTGCTCCTCGGCTCGGGACAGCAGACGAAGGAGGGCAACGGCATCCGCCACTTCGACCCCGGACCCCGGACCCCGGACCCCGGACGAGCGCGTCCGCAGGTCGCGCTCACCGACCAGCGCCGCTAAGGCAGCGCCCAGGGCGGGAACGCCAGCGGCCTGGGCATCCAGCAGCAGACGGCCAAGGCGCGGATGCACCGGCAGTCCCGCCAAGCGGGTGCCGAGGGGCGTCAGGGGGCCGTGGGGGGCGGTGGTCGCCCCGAGCATCGCCAGGAGGTCTTCAGCGGCCTCCAGCCGGGCGGAGTCCGGGGCCTCGAACCACGGGAAGGTGCGGGTATCCGGGTAGCCCCAGGCCTTGAGGGCGAGGATGGTGCCAGCGAGATCCACCCGTCGGATCTCGGGGTCGGCGTGCTCGTCCCGGCGCGCATCGACCAGGGGCGAGGTCAGACGGATACAGCGGCCCGGGGCGGTGCGGCCGGCACGACCGGCGCGCTGGGTCAGACTGGCCCGGGACACCGGTTCCAGGCGCAGTTCATCGAGGCCGGTGACGGGGTTGAAGCGGTTGACCCGGGCGGTGCCGGTGTCGATCACCGTCCGCACCCCAGGGATGGTGACCGACGTTTCGGCCACATTGGTCGCCAGCACCACCTTGCCGCGCTCCGACGGGGCCAAGGCCCGGTCCTGCTCCTCCGGCTTCAGGCTGCCATGGAGGGGCAGGACCTCGCGATCGAGGCCCTCCAACGCCCGCTGGGCGGAACGAATTTCGCCCATGCCCGGCAGGAACACCAGAATGTCCCCCGCGTCGTCGAGGGCCGCCGCCTCGGTCACGGCCTGGGCAACGGCGTGCTCCAGCCGGGTCTCCGGCAACAGGGGCGCGTTGCGAGTGATCACTGGGAACACCCGACCCGGGGCGTCGATCACCGGGGCTCCGCCGAGGAATCCCGCCACCCCGGTGGCGTCGAGGGTCGCGGACATGACCACCAGGGCCAGGTCGCCCCGCAGGGTTTTTTGCAATTCCCGCAGGTAGCCGATGGCCAGGTCGGTGTGCAGGCTGCGCTCATGGAACTCGTCGAGGATCACCGCGCCGACGCCCTCCAGATACGGATCATCGGCCAACTGCCGAGTCAGGCTGCCCTCGGTCATGACCCACAGACGGGTATCGCGGCCACCGACTTTTTCAAAACGCACCCGATAGCCGACCTCGTTGCCGAGGGTCCAGCCGTTCTCCTGGGCGATCCGCCGGGCCAGGGTCTTGGCGGCGATCCGCCGAGGTTGCAGCAGATAAATCTGCCCAGTCACCGCCCCCAGGAGGGCCGGCGGCACCCGCGTTGACTTACCGGAACCGGGGGCGGCCGTGACCACCGCCACCTTGACCTCCCGCACGGCGGCCAGGACGGCGGGAAGGATCGGGTCGATGGGGAGGGGGCTTCGCCCCCTGTCCGGGGTCCGGGGTCCGGGGTCCGGGGTCCCGTGGTTGGAAGTCTGGGAAGGATCGGTGGCCGTAGGAAGGGAGTTTTGCCCCCCGTCCGGGGTCCGGGGTCCGGGGTCCGGGGTCCCGTGGTTGGAAGTCTGGGAAGGATCGGTGGCCGTAGAAAGGGGGCTTCGCCCCCTGTCCGGGGTC
>CAIUVD010000118.1 GCA_903902515.1 uncultured Planctomycetota bacterium
TCCTCGATGTCGAAGGCCAGACCCTGGCGGCTGCCCTGCGCTTCGCGTTCACCCGTATTCCGGCCAACGAATTGCCGACCGAGGCCGACATCATCCTCAAGACGGTGCTTGAGCGCGAAAAACTCGCCGGCACCTACCTCGGCAAGGGTATCGCCCTGCCCCACGCCCGTATCCCCAACCTGCCCCAGCCGGCCCTCCTGATCCTGCGGTCCCACTTCGGCATTCCGGTGGAGGGCACCAAGGAACGGGCTCGCCTGTTGTTCGTCCTCCTGACCCCCGCCGGTCAGCCCCGGGTCCACCAGCGCCTCCAGGCCCGGATCGCCGGCCTCATCGAGAACAGTGAGTACGTTGAGGATCGTCTGCTGGCGGCTGAGACCTCGGCCGAGGTCGTCGACATCGTCCGCACCGGCGAGCAGGCTTCCCTCGACTGACGGGGTGGCCATAGTCTGCCCCCCATGCGTCACCAACTGGGTGCAGATACCGTCCTGAACGATCGCCATCGGCTGGTCCTCATGGATTGCTTTGAGACCCTCGTCCAATTCGCCGATGGTCGCTACATCGCCCGCAACGGCATTCCGACCTTCCTGGCGGAGATCACCCAACGGCGCCGGAAGGTGGTGGTGGTGATTAGCGATGCGGCCGAATCCGTGGTCCTGGCGGCGATCCGGGAAGCCGGGTTGACCATGTACATCCGGGATGTCTACCATGCCGGAAATGCCGCCGAAGACCTAGGCCACGGCCGCATGCGCAAGCGCCTCGACCTGCCCCTCCAACATCTCGGCCGCACCCGGGAAGAGGTCGTCTTCATCGGTGACAGCCCCCTGGATGCCGAGGCCGCCCAACACCACGGCATCCCCTTCATCCGGGTCCCCCGCAGCGAGGACGCCGATTTTACCTTTACGGCCCTGCTCGCAGGTCCCAGCCGGTACGACAGCGGCGAATTTTCGCAGACCATGCTAAATTCGTACCTGAAGCCGAAGCCATGAGCGCGGCCATGAAGGTCGTCGCCCGCCTGGCCCAGGCGGTGTCGATCCTGATCATGCGCTGGTGGCTGCGCCTCGGTTTCCGCTGCCGCCTGCGCCTGGCGGCTCCGCTTCCCGACGGGGCCTGCGTGTTCGCCAGCAATCATCGCAGTTTTTCCGATCCGCCCTTTATGGCCTGCTGGAGCCGCCTGCCCGTGGCCTTCTTCGCCCGCTCCAGCCTGTGGCGGATCCCGCTCATCCGGCAGGGTCTGCAAATTTTTGACGGCATCCCCGTGGACCGGGCCAATCCCGGCATCTCCTCCATGAAGGGCGCCATCGAGCGCCTGCGGGAAGGCACCCCGATCCTGGTCTTCCCGGAAGGCACCCGCACCCGTTCCGGCCGGGTTGGCCCCCTCCGGGATGGCCCGGCCCTGTTCGCCCGGCGGGCCGGAGTCCCCCTGATTCCTGTCTACCTCCACCGCAGCGAAGCCATCTGGCCCCGCAAGAGCCCCATCCCCCTGTGGTGGGGTCGGCGGGTCGAGGTCCGCATCGGTCGCCCGATTACCGCCCCCGTCGGTCTTGAGCCCCGGGATAGCGATGCCTGGGTGACCCGGCGCCTCGCCCTGTGGATGGAGGCCCAGGAACGGGACCTCCAGCATCGCCCTATTCCCCGGAAGCCCCGATGACCCCCGAGTCCCACCTGCCCGAATGGCAGCAGAAGTTCAACCAGTTCTGCGAGAATTGGCTGTATGCCTTCCTGGTCGCCATGGTCATCCGGCATTTTTGCCTGGAAGCCTTCCAGATCCCTACCGCCTCCATGGAGCCGATGCTCTATGGCGATGCCGCCCTCCTGAAACGCGACCAGGTGGTGGTCGATAAACTGACGCCCCGTTTCACCGGGGTCCACCGTTGGGATGTCACGGTCTTCCAATATCCGCGCCCCGAAGTCGAAGAGGGCGGTGATGGGCGGCCGGCCCTGTCGGCCGACGGCCATCGCCTGGATGTTCCCCTCCTGCGGCCCTTGTTCTGCCGGAATTTCGTCAAGCGAGCCATAGTCCTCCCAGGCGATGTTTTTTACATTTCCGGCGGCAACCTCTACCTCCGCCAGGACGACGGCTCCTTCGCCTGCGCCACCAAACCCAACAAAGTTCAAGAGGCGGTCTGGCTGCCGATCTACCGCCACCAGGAGCAGGAGGGCTATCTCCCCTGGAGCTCCGGCGTCAGCGCCCAAGGCGAAGCCCTGCGCATCACCACCACGGTCAGCGCCCCGGCGGTCTTCACGCAGCCCCTGCGGAATCTCTACCTCAAGCCCGGTCCGGTGCGGGTGGCCCCTCTCCTGACCTCGGAAACCGACGTCGGAGCCACCGTCGAAGCCTCCCTGACCAAGCCGGTCTTTTCCTACGGCGGTCGGTTGGGAAACCTCTGGGATCTTGACCAATGGCGCCTACGCCGAGTCACCACCCGGGATCTCGACAGCGGCAGCCATGGGGCGGTGATGAACCCCCTGATGAATGAGTTTGTCACGGATAGCCGGTGGAAGTTCCGCCTCACGGAGACGAGTGGAGCCCCCGCTCTGCGGCTCGATCTGGGGAACAAGGCCTCCTGCGCGGTGACGTTCACCCACGACGCTTGGCAAGTCACGATTGATAACCAGCAGGTCGGCACCGGTCCCCGGGCCTCCACCGCCGAGGTCGCCTTTGGTCGCTGTGACGACGTCGTCAGCCTGCGCCTGGATGGCATTGAGGTCTTCCGCCAGGTAGTGCCGGCCTGCGATGGCTCGCTCCATCGGCCGCGCTGGTCCTGGATTGGTGACGGCGCCGCCACCGTGACGGGCGCGACCCTTGAACGGGACCTCCATTACACGGCCCGGGGCTTCCTGGCCAACGAAGGCGCCGACAAGGCTGCCGTTGAGGCCGGTCTCCGGGCCGGGGGCCTGGATGACCTGAGTCGGGACCGGGCCGCCGACCAGGTTTTCCGGATCGGCTTCCTCCGCGAGCAAATGCGCTGGCAGGAGAAAGATCGCCTGACGGCCGCCCAACGGGTTGACCGGTGGGGCATCAGTCCCGAGACCGCCATCACCGCCCCCCCCGGATGCTATCTCCTCCTGGGAGACAACTCGCCATTCAGCTTGGACAGCCGTATGTGGGGGTGGGTACCTGAGGAAAATCTCCGTGGTCGGGCCTTGGCGGTCATGTTCCCCCCGGCGCGGTGGCGCATCATTCGGTGAACAGGCGAGGAAACTGCTTGCCTTGGCGACAAGCTGGCCCGTTGGGGGTGGCAAAAGGCTTTGATCGTCAAGGCAAGGTCGGGTTTCTGACGAGTTTTCCACAATGGATTTCGACCCTGTTGAAGGAATTCCAGGCTTGTCGAAAACGCCTCGAAGCCCAAACACCTGGCTCAAAAAAATATGTGTAAGTATCTGCAAATTATAAACTTCGGTGATTTATTTCGTTTGCATCATTTTTTCCAGACCGCTGCGCAGTTTACCACTTGCGCGGACGGACTGTCTATTTGTCCACATTTTTCTAGATTTCGTGCAGGAGTGCGGCCATGACTTCGGAACTCTTTGTGGTGCGCGGACTTTCCAAGACCTTTGGCCATCGCCAGGTGGTCTCCGGGTTCGGCCTGACGGTCCGGGCGGGTGAGGTCGTGGGGCTTCTGGGGGCCAATGGTGCCGGGAAGAGCACCACCTTCCGCATGGTGGTGGGATTGATCCCCGCGGATGCCGGTCACATCCGCTTCGCCGACCAGGACATCACCAGCCTGCCGATGTATGCCCGAGCCCGCCTCGGCATGGGTTACCTGGCTCAAGAGCCCACCATCTTTGCCACCTTGTCCGTCGAGGACAACATCCGCATCGTTCTGGAGGAACATTATCCCAGGGTTGATGTGACGGCTCGTTTGGAACGTCTGCTCGGGGAACTCGGCCTGACCCACCTGCGGGCCAGCCTGGCCAGCAGCCTGTCGGGCGGTGAACGCCGCCGTCTGGAAATCACCCGGGCCTTGGTGGTCGAGCCCAAACTCCTGTTTTTCGATGAACCCTTCGCTGGCGTCGATCCCAAGAGCCGGGGCGACATCGTGGCCATCACCAAGTCCCTCAAGGCCCGGGGTGTGGCTGTGCTGATCACCGATCACCATGCTGAAACCATCCTGTCGATGGTCGATCGGCTGTACGTCATGAAGGCCGGCAGTAATTTTGCGGAGGGCACCCCGACCGAGATCGTGGCCAATCCGGAAGTCCGCCGGGAATACCTGGGTGAGGATTTCGCATGGACGCCGTGAGGTTCCAAGCCGTCATCGGCAGCAGCACTCGCTTGCGGGACGAAGCCCTCGCAGGCCTGCGGACCCGCTGGAACGGGCCGGTCCAAACGGTGACCGAACCTGAGGACCTCGACACCCTCCTGTACGGTCTGGATGCCCCGCCGCTTTTCGGGGAACCCGCCCTGGTGGTGCTGCGGGCTGACGAAAAATGGATCCGGTCCCGCCAGGAAGCCTTCACCCTCCAGATCGGCCGACCCCTGGTTGCCGGTGGCATGATCCTGGTCGCCCCGGCCCTCGACCAGCGGTGGGCCTTCACCAAAGCCCTGATCAAGGCCAAGGCCCTCATCGAGGCCGGTCCACCCGATGCCAAGGCCGTGTCCGGATGGCTGCAATCCCGCATCGCCGCCCATCCCCAGGGTGCTCAGGATCCCCGCAGCCTGGCTGATCTCCTGGTCGACCGGGTCGGCACGGATGCCGATACCCTGTTGTGTGCCCTGGAGGTGGTTGCCCTCCATGCCGGCGATTCCGCGCTGGCGGTGGCGGATGGAATGGCAGTCCTTCAGGGCGTCGGCCAGCGACCAATCTGGGATGTCACCGGGGCGATCCTCGGCGGCGAGGCCGGCAAAGCCCTGGAACTCCTCCAGGCGGGGGATCTGGAACCTGAGGGTGTCCTGGCGGCCTTGGTGTCCGAATTACGGCGGCTGATCGCGTGCAGCGAAAGCCAGGACGACACCGAAGTCGGTCGTTGGACCGGGGCCCGGGGCAACCTGTTCTATGCCCGGCGCCGGGCCCAGGAACTTGGCCGTAAAAACCTCCTCCGGCTGATGAACGGCGTCATCCAACTCCAGCGACGTCTGCGTACGGGCGGCATGGATCCAGCTCGGGAACTCGAAGCCTTCGTGCTTCACGCACGCTGGGTGGTCAAGGGCCACCTACGCGCAAATCCGGTTGGACCTCCAGGCCGTAGCCGCTAAACCCCTAGACCTGTTTGAGGACCGCCCTGTGGGACTTCACATCTACTTCTGCGACATCTGTGGAGTCCGCGTCACTGACGTGGATCTCCGGTCAGGACATGGCCTTGTGCGTGGGCACCAGGTCATGTGCGGGACCTGTGTCGGCATGGGCCATGGCCAGGCGTGGCTCCAGGCTGCCCCCACTTCCCACGCAACGGCCCAGGGTTCCCACCCCGTGATCGACGCCGCCCGGGACCGGGCCCAGACCGTCGCGGATCCCGTTTTACCTGGCACACCCCGTCAAGACACCCGGGACACCGTGCGCGTGCCGCCCGTCAACAACCCGTCGGACTTGGCCTCCGTAGCCCAGTCCCTCGGTGCCATGCAGGCCCCTCAGAAATCGTCATCGGATACCCTTGATGATGTCGAAGAGGTGATGGAACCGTCTCGTGACCTCGGGGAGCATCCCGCAGCACCCTTTACGCCCCCTACCGATGCCGATGAGTCCTCGGCCCTGCAACCTGCCGTAAAACCTCCGGGATCCGCGTCGTCCTCGCGCCAGGCGGCGGCCACCAGCAAACGGGGGGGCGACAGCAAATCGCGGCCATCCACCAGCAACAAGCCCCCCTCGAGTCGCCAGACCAAAGCCAAGACCACGAAGTCGATCAAGGGAGCCACGACCAGCCGCCGCATCCCCCTGCCCATCATGGTCTCCGTGATCGGCGTTCTGGTGATTGCCATTGGAACCATGAGCTTCATCCGTCACCGCGACAGTGCAGCGGCTAAACCCGGACAGGTGATCGAACTCAAGGATGCCCGGGATGCCCTGGCTGATACCATCCAGACGGCACGCAAGGCCATGAACACCGCGCTGGAATCCAACACCCTCCCAGACTTGAAGCAGGCCCAGACCAAGTTTCATGCCGCCCAGGCCAAGGTTGAAGAATTCTCGAAACAGGCCCAGATGGCAAATTGGACCGAAGAGAATATCGAAGTGCTGCTAGAGGAGTTGCGCATGGCAGACCTGCAAACCAAGTACGTGGCCATTCTTCAGGGTCTGGCCCGGCAGGGTACCCACTGAGACATCGGCGGGAGGCTGCGCGCCCGTCGCTGACCTGGATGCATCCGAAGCCCGTGGTGGGCGACCGCCAAGACCCCGCTGCGTAGTCGGCCGATTGTTCTCGAACCTTGGGAAAGACGCGGCGAGATATCTCAGCTCCTTGGCGTCTTTGTGGCCGTAGAGACTTGATGCTTGTGGGCAGCTCGGGCACCTGATTTTTACCACGATCAGGTGGGTATCCGTAGACTCCCAGACTCCTCATGGGCATTGGACTTTTCCATGGTTTCAATGGCGATAGGGCGGATCTCCGCTCGGACATCCAGGTGATCATCAACGATGAAGCTCCATGCCTCGACCCTCGGCAGAGCACGGTGACACCCGCCACTGACCAGTAACCTGTCCCCGACCCTAAGATCCCCATGAACAGCCACGGCACCTCCCCTTCCTCCCTGTTGCGCCTGCTGGGAGTTCCAGGGCTGGCCTTCGCCCTGGGGATCCCCGCCCCGGCGGCCCAGACCCCGGACCAACCGGCAGCGCAGGTAGCAAAGACACCGGCGGGCACCTTCGATCCGGCCCGATTTGCGGACGAGGGGCGCCGGCCAGACCTGAATTTTTCCTATAAAAATGTGGGGGATCTGGACTTGCCGATGGCGGTCTTCTTACCCAAAGATCGGACCACGCTGACGCCTCGCCGGCCGGCGATCCTGGCCATTCACGGAGGCGCTTGGTCTGGCTGGAAGGGCGGCGACTGCACCGCCTGGGATGGCGGGGTCTTCGCACCCCATGCCCGGTTTTTCGCGGACCGGGGCGCGGTGGCCGTGACCATCAGTTACCGCAACATTCCCCAGCCGGGGAAGGATCTTGCCGCATTTAACGCGGGACCCTCGCTGTTTGACCTGCAAAGCGATTGCCGTTCGGCCATCCGCTACCTGCGCCAGCATGCCGACCGCTTTGGCATCGATCCCGACCGCATCGCGGTGATCGGCGATTCCGCCGGTGGTCACCTGGCCGCGACCCTCGGCACCATCGATCGGTACGACGCTCCAGGGGAAGACCGGGCCATCAGCGGCCTGGCCAATCTGGTCATTGCCTGCAATCCGATCGTCGACCTGACGGATCCGGCCTGGGTCAAATACGTCCATGAAACCCCCTCGGCCTGGGAAGGCACGCAGCCCTTCACTACCCGGGAAGATCGGGCCAAGGCCATCTCGCCCCTGTGGAATGTTACCCCTGCTTCAGCCCCGACCCTGACCATCCATGGCCTCAAAGACGGCGTGGTGGCCCCTCGGCATGCCACGGATTTCCATGAAGCCCTCAAAAAGGTTGGCGTCGCCAGCGACATCACCCTGCTCCCAGAGGCGAGCCACGCGTTCATCCTCCTCGGCTACAAATCCAACGGCGCCGATTTTCTGGCGGTCATGGGCACCATCGACCGCTACCTCGCCAACCACGGGTACCTCTCGGGTCCGGCGACCTTCAGCGGACCATCACCTCGGGGTCGCCTGGGCATCCTTCCTGGGGACCAGATCGCCGAGGGTCAGATTCCCGGGACAAACGGCCTGGCCCTCGTTCTACCAGATCCCCACAAGCCCAAGGTCACCACCGTCCAGATCGCGAACGATGCCCAGCGGGGCCAGGTCCTCAAACTCTCCAAGGGGGCAGAGGGACTGCTCCTGACCGGGAGCCCGAACCTGGGCACATCCACGTCCGTCAGTCTGTGGATCCAACCCGAAAAGGGGCCGGGCAACCTCGTACGCCGTTCCATCGGCAACCATGTCGCCACCGGCTTCCTCCTGGCCCTCGGCAAACAGGGGGAGGTGACCCTCAACGTGGCCGGCCAGACCCTGACGGGGCCGGTCCTGCCCGTCGGCACCTGGAGCCACGTCCTGGCATCGGTTGGCGGTGATCGCGCCGCCCTCTATCTCAACGGAACCGTGGTGGCCGAGCAACAACTCCCGGGAGTGGTCCTGATCGGCTCACGCCTGGTGATCGGTGAAGCCTACGGTGGCGGTTTGTCGGATCTCCGGATCTTCGACCAGGCCACGGAGCCCGAGGCCGCCAAAGCCCCCTGATGACGGGACCATCCCGTCATCAGAGAACCATGAGGCTCGATTCCGCTCCCGATCACGCGGCACGCAGGCGATCCTCGAAGGCCGCCAGGGCCACCTTGGCGCCGTCACCCATGGCGATGATGATCTGCTTGAAGGGCAAGGTCGTGACATCGCCTGCCGCGTAGATGCCCGGGCGGGACGTCCGGCCCCGGGTATCGACGATGATTTCGCCGGCCTTGTTGATTTCGACCAGATCCTTGACTAGGGCCGAGTTGGGGGACAGGCCGATCTGCACGAACACGCCGTCCAGGTCGAGGGACTGGACCGCCTTGGTGGTCCGGTCCTCGTAGCGCAGGGCCGTCACCCGGCTGCCGTCGCCGACGACTTCGGCGGTGCGGGCCATGGTCACGATCCGGGCATTAGGCAAGGAGCGCAGCTTCTTCTGGAGAACTGCATCGGCCTTGAGGGCTTCGCCGTACTCGAACAGGGTGACTTCGGTGCAGATGCCCGCCAGGTCGATGGCGGCCTCCACCCCGGAGTTGCCGCCGCCGACCACCGCCACCAGCTTGCCCTTGTAGAAGGGGCCGTCGCAGTGGGGGCAGAAGGCTACGCCCCGGCCGATGTGTTCCTTTTCACCAGGCACGCCCAACTCCCGCCACTTGGCGCCGGTGGCCATGATCACCTGCCCGGCCTCCACCACCTCGCCCCCCTTCAGGCGCAGGCGTTTGACCTCGCCGTCCTCCAGGGTTTCGACGGCACGGTTGTCGAGGACCGTGACGCCGGCCCCCTCCAGGTGGGTCCGCATGTCGTTGGCCAAGCGCGGGCCTTCGGTGTAGGGGACGGAGATCAGGTTTTCGATGCCCAGGGTATCCCGGACCTGACCACCGATGCGCCCCGCCACCACCGCCACCTTCAGGCCCTTGCGGGCGCTGTAGATCGCCGCCGCCGCCCCGGCAGGGCCGCCACCGACCACCACTTGGTCGAAGGTGTGCACGGCCTGGGTGCTGGCGGCCTGGACGGAGCCGATCTGCTCCTCCAGGGTTTCCAGCAGGCCCGCCAGATCGGCCTTGCCGACGTGCAGCAACTGGTCGCCGGCAAAGACCGCCGGCACGCCCTGGATCTTGAGGCGTTCGACTTCCTCCTGGGCCAGGGCGCCGTCCCACATCTCCTGCTGGAAGTCGTCATGGAGCAGGGCCATCAGGTTCAGGGCCTGGACGACCTCGGGGCAGTTGGTGCATTCCAGGCTGACAAAGGTCCGCAGGCGCACGGGGCCCCGCAGGGCCCGGATACGAGCCTGGACACCGGCATCCGGCAGACGGCCCTTGCCGTCGGCATTCAGGATCGCCAGCACCAGGGAGGTGAATTCATGCCCACCGGGCACGCCCCGGAAGGCCACGCCGGTGGGCGAGCCGTTCTTCAGCAGCGTGAAGCGGGGGACGGGGGAGGGATGCCCTTCGGTGACCACGCGGACGCGCGTCGAGGCCGCCGCCAACCCGGCCAGCAAGTCAAGGAGTTCCGCCTGGCGGTCATCCTCGCTGGGGGCGACCACCAGGGTCAGGTCAGCGTTCAGCGGAGCGAAGACCTGGGTCAGTTGGGCAATCAGATCGGCGTCGAGCATGATGGGATTCCTTTGGAATGTCCGGGGTCCGGGGTCCGGGGTCCGGGGTCCGGTGTCCGGGGTCAAAGAGAGGA
>CAIUVD010000119.1 GCA_903902515.1 uncultured Planctomycetota bacterium
CGGCGCCGGCATTGCGCAGCTCGGCGTTCAGGCTCAGGGCACCCTCGTGGGTGGCAATGACTTCGTGGTCGCGCAAGTGCAGAGAAGGCTTGGAGAAAAGGTACACATCGCGGTAGATGCCACTCATGCGCCAGAAGTCCTGGTCTTCGAGCCACGATCCGTCGCACCAGCGGAAGACCTCCACTGCCAACGTATTCTCTCCGGGCTTGGCCACCGCGCTGATGTCAAACTCCTGCAAGGTGCGGGAATCCTTGGTAAAGCCCAGCTTCTGACCGTTGACCCACACATAGGCAAACGAATTGATGCCATCGAAGGCCAGGAAGGTTCGACGCCCAGACCAATCGGCAGGCACGTTGAAGGTGGTGCGGTAACTGCTGACGGTGTTGTTCGGTTCGTCGGCGGGTATGGCCGGCGGATTCCACGGCTTCTTCCACGGGTACTTGACGTTCACATAGATGGGAAACCCGTAACCCTCCATTTCGACATTGGCGGGTACCGGGATGGTGGTCCAGGCCCTGTCATCAAATTCAGGAGCCTCAAAGCCGGTGACGCGTTGGGCCGGAGTCTGATTGAAATGGTACTTCCAGTTGCCGTTCAGTGATTGGTACCAGGGCGACTTGACACGTTCGGCGTTGCAGGTGACGCCGATGGTACGGGCGGTGACGGCGTCGGGGCATGACACCTGGGTGGCATGGGGTTGCTCGACCCCTTCCGATAGGCGTTGGTGGTCGAGCCATTCGGGGGTGGCGGCGGCGAAAGCGCTGGCTGCCAGGAGGAAGGAAAACAGGATTCGCATGGGTCGCTTCTCGGAAAGGATGGACGGGTGAAGGCACACGGATGGCATCTGCCAACAAAGGACTCTAAAAGAGTTTTTTACTCGTAATCGACACTCGTTGGGTAGTAACCGACCATCCCGAGTTTGGCATCACCGACCTCCCAAATGGACGTGTGCTATTGGGGTCAAGAAATGAACGTATGTCGGGTGCGACATGGAACGAACGGGTAAGGGGGGTCTGGAGCCTCTGGTGATTTCGGGAGATTCTGGCCGATTGTTGGGGAACACGAAAATTCCAGAATCTATCAGAAAAGCTCCGTACCGCAGGGCACCGTTCCGGCGGGCTTGCGGGCCCGCCGGAACAGCTTGGAGCGGGATCTCCAAGCTGTTCATTGGAGGTTGATGGCGAAAGTGTCAGGGTGCGATCGTTGGCGGCACGGATCGGCTTCCCCATTCCTTGTTCGGGGTTCGATCCATCACCAGGGTCAGGGTTCCGCCAGCCATCAATTCGTCATGGGTGAACCACGCCCGATCAATCGGTTTCCCATTTAACTGGGCAGCGGTGATAAAGGCTTTGCCTGCACCAGCCCCCGGAGCGTCAACGGTGAAGGACTTGCCGTTGCCCAGGGTCATCTCCACATGGTCGAATAACGGGGAGCCGATGATATAGGTCGGTGTCGCTTGACAGACAGGGTAGAAGCCCATAGCTGAGAAGGCGTACCAAGCCGAGAGGGCACCACCGTCTTCGTCCCCCGAGATGCCCATGGGATCCGGACGGAAGTAGGCGTCAATGACCTGCCGAACCCGGCGCTGGGTTTTCCACGGTTCGCCGGTCCAGACATGGAGGTAGGGAATATTGAAGCTCTGTTCATTGCTGGCAAAAAATTGGCCGATCTGGCCCGTGGCATCAGGTTGAATGCCGCGTGCGATCCACTTTTCGGGTTTGGCAGGCGTCTGGGAAAATTGCTCATCCAGGCGGGCCGACATCGAACTGGCCCCGCCCATAATCGACATCAAGCCGTCCATGTCGTGAGGGACTGCCCATAGGTAGGTCCAACCGTTCATTTCGGCATAGATCTCTCGGGCCCCTGGCCCACCGCCCAGGACCGGATCGAACGGAGTGAGCCATTCCCCATTTTCGAGGCGTGGAGCGAAGAACTTCATGTCCGAGCGCCAGAGGTTTCGCCACCACGTGGCGCGCTTGGCGAGAATTGCAGCATCCTCATAATGGCCAAGCGCTTTGGCCAATCGCGAAAGGCAATAATCGTTAAACGCGTGCTCCAACGTGACGGCCACGGGCTGGCGCTTTTCCCAGTCATGGACCATGGGCTCGGTCTCAGGCTTACCTGGTTCCAGGGCGGGCATGTACCCCAGGGTCCGATACGTCCGATCGAGTGCCGAGGCCGGTCCACGACGCCATGGCAGGGCGGTACCTTCAAAGGCGTTCTTGCGCAGGCCAGCATATGCAGAGGCCACGTCAAAGTCCCGATAGCCCTTGAGATAGGTATCGGCGATAAGCGCGGCTTGATGGTTGCCGATCATACACGCCCAGTCCCCATTTGCTTGGGGAAATTTTGGCATCCAACCGCTCTGTTCGTACATCCTGACGAAGGACTGCACCATATCGGTTTCCACCTTGGGCCACATCAACAGTCGTAGGGGATGCAAACTGCGATACGTATCCCATGTCCAGTCATCGGTGTAAAATGGGCGACTGTCCTCGTGGACCTTGGCATCCCAAACACTGTAATAGCGCCCATCTTCACTGATATCGGTCATTCGTTCCAAACCCCGAGCCATAGAGGTGTAGAACATGACTTGTTGGCGTTCCCCGCCACCTTTTACTCGCACGGCACCCAGATGTTTATTCCAGAGGGAGCGAGAGGCCGCGTGCAAGCCATCGAATTTTTTCGTGCCGACTTCAACGTCGATAGCTTTGTTCGCCTGTGCATGGTCAATAAAGGACAGTCCTACGGTAACTTCGACCGACGTAGTGCCAGCGGCCAAGGTGACCCACAGGCCACCGTTGCGATCCTGGGTCTCGATGCCATTCGCAACCTGACCGCCCTTCCAAGTGCCGGTCTGCACCGCCGGTGCCGAAAGTCGGAGCACCGCGTACATGGTGGCAGGATTCCCATTCTTTTGGGTTATTTCTTGGGTGAAATGAAGGGTGCTGGCGTCCACCTGTTTGATGTGGCCCGCATCGGTGAGGCGCAGGAGGAGACCAGGTGTCGTACCTGTCGGGAAGGTCATGCGATCGATGGCGCAGCGTCGGGAGGTGGTGGCTTCGATCTGGACGCCATCTTCTTCCCAGAACACCGAGTACCGGTCAGGTGCGGGTGACTCCTGTTCCTTCAGAAAATCGCTGCCTGGCTTCCCCAGCCTGATGGCGGGGTCGCCGGTGAACGGAGACAGGATGCCAACCTGTTTGCCACGATGGCCATCGATGGCCAGACAGAGCCCTTCAAGTCGTGAAGACATGTAGGGATCGGATTTGAGGGTGCCGACCACGGGCTGCACCCGGACCCAGCCGAACGGAACATGCGTGAGGGGGGCAATCGGCACGAGCAAATGGCTTATCGAGCCGATGCGTTGGTCGACCTGATCCACCGGTTCGACGGCAACCAGTGGGGTGAAGGAGAGGAGGCCGGCGATGACCGCGACCGAGGCGACGAGTGAGGAGATACGCATGAATAACCCTGCTGAGGTATGAACTAAGCGGAACGAGACATCACAGGTCTCGCCGTGGGAAGGGAGAACGTTAAGGTTTGCGGGGGGGGATAGGCGAATCAGCAGGCATTTCGCCGCGCAACATCTTGCCAAGCATGCCGGTCAGCCAGAGATAATGATCGCTAGGGAGCCCCTCCATGGTGAGGAATTGACTTTCACCCTCTGGTGGATGGTCGAGGCATTTGAAAATGGCCGTCGCTTCGTTCACCTCGTCAAACATGGCGACATAGATGGTTTCTACGCCAGCGGCCACCGCCGCACGGCCTTGTTTCCAAAGGAATTCACCTTTGTTGCGAGGAATTTCATCAAACGGCCTGTCCGGCCCCTTGAGGTTCTGCCAGCTGAATCCTGGGAACACGACGGGCATGTACCGGATGCCGCGTTCTTTACACCATTGAAGATCTGGAATGATCCGACGGTCTTTTAAGAGGGTTTCTTTGACATCTGCCCGGTAGCGACCAACGGCCCAGGGGGAAATCAAGTCGGCCTTGCCAAGGACCCGGTGCAACTCTGGGTCTGCCATCGCATCTGACTGGCGGTCCAGCCAGCGATAGGGGACACCGAGACTCACGAAATTACCGCCGCACTCAGGGTCATCTTTGAGGAAATCTATCACACGCTCGGCGGCCAGTAAATTGGCCATTGGATCTCCTCGGCTTTCCTTTCCGAAGCCGACGCCCCACAGGACCACCATGGGTTTACCACCTGGCTTTAAGTAGGCCTTGTCGCCGGGGTCCCGTCCAAGTTTCATCCGGGTGACTAGCATCCGCCAATCTTCGATAACGACATCATAGTGCTCGGAATTCAGGCTGCTGAGGTCATACATCACTGACCATCCACGCCCATTCTGGTTCGCGGCGGCTTGGACATTTCGCAACACCACATTATCGCGAGCTAGCAACCGGGGATTTCGTAGCCGAGTTGCAAAACGTTGGAGCAACCCTCCGTCAATTCCATACTCTTTCATCCACTGGAAGTGGAGGCGCACCGTGCCGGGATTGTAGGAGCTAAAAACTTCTGCCGTGCTGCCGTCGTTAAACCGAAAATCAGTGGAATACCGTTCCTCAGGGGGTAGTTCCCTGACATCTGGCCACATGTCGATGACACAATTTCCTGGGGAAAAAATCTTCCCTTTCTGGTAGTGGAACCAGCCGTGGCCTGCGCCGTCGGTGGGGGTATTGAACCATCCTTGGTATCCGGCGAAGATTTTCCCCTTGAGCGACCGCACATCGATACCTGGTTCGCTTGGCCCGGTGTAAGGGGTAAGTTGATCAGCGATCTGCTCCATGGTCGGAGGTGGATTGCGAACCTTGGAGTTCTGGTTCTCTACGGCCTCTAGGGCACCGAGATCCAGGATAGTCGCCGTGGAAAGCACCAAGGCGAGACTGCTGATTACGAATGAGCGCATGAAGGAACCTCACGGCGATTAGAGGGGGAGATGGGGCATAACCAATTGAGGCGGCGACTAAGTACCCGACCAGCCCTTCGCAGGGATGGTTGCGGTTCAAATGCGGTAGGGCTAGGGATCCCCGCGAGAGGGGACTTACCGTGCCGTCATGGCTTGCAGGAGGGATCCACCCTGCTGCAAAGCGGCGATTTCCATCGACGTCAAAGCCCGGTGGAAGACTGCCACATTGTCAATGCGGCCATCCCAGAATCCGGCATTCCGGTTATCGGGCAGAACCAGATCGAATCCTAGTTTGACACCGATGCCCAAGGCGTCGGGCCCAATGTTCGAGAGTCCCTCGCAAGGGGCTTCAGCAACCTGGACGCCATTGCGGAAGAGACGGAGGGTGGTTCCATCGACGGTGAAAGCGACGAAATGCCATTCGCCGAGGGGCAGTGGCGTGGTCTCTCGGACACCGATCTCTCGACCTGCAGCGTCATGAACATGGACCTCCAGATCGCCGTCATCTTTGAAAATCCCGAAATGGAATTGCCCTCCTAGGTTGACCTGTCCTTCTTTAGCCCAGTTCTTGACGATGGTTCCCCATCGCGGCCGCCGATTCGCGTAAACCCAGGCGCAGACCGACAGGGTTCCATCCTTGGATTTCGGGAAATGAGGCACACGAGCATACACTTTGCCTTCAGCACCCCCCAAATTCAACGCGGTGCCGCCATTGAAGCCGGCTGCGAGGGGTTGATGGCCGGCGATCCCCAATATCTCCCCGGGATGACGTTGGCGTTGATCGTCCACCAGGACGGAGCCATCCTGGAGTGCCTTCATCGGGTAGAAGCTGACGGGGTCGAGTGCCTTGACGGCTTCCGCAATCGCATCGGTGGGTTCCCGGAGATTTCGCAGGAAGGCATCGGGTCTGAAATCTACGCCGGTGGGTGTTCCCGTCGCCCGGTCGATCCGTGAGGCACGATGTTCCGAGAGCAGTAATGGATCCGGCTCCAGAGCGGTCTTGACCATCACCAAGCCCTCAAAGACGTGCACTTCGCTATCATTCTCCCCCGCCGTCACCCCAAAGTCCGTACCAAGATCGACGACCTCGGCCGTTGGGGTCTGTACGGTGAAGCCGATGGCTTCTTCGGGCACCCTGGCAGACAGTCGTCCACGTTGCAACTTGACGAGGGATTCACTGACTAAATCAAATCGAGCTGGAGCCTGGATGATGACCGTGGCGCCACTCGCGTAACGCATTTCCATGGTTCCCGCTTCAAGCTGGTAGGCCGCCGCGCGAATCGCCTGACCTGATGCCACCTTGACCGCGATTCCGCCCCTTTGGTAGGAAAGGCGCACTCCACTGAGATCGCCCAAGTTCGCCACTTCGGCACCGACCTCGGGAGTCCTGACGCTGACCTGCCAGGTGATCAGCCCTGCACCGACGGCAACTGCAAGTCCAGCGGCCAGAGCCCACTGTCCGGGGCGAATCAACTCGGCGGCCCAGCGCAGGGACCAGGTGGAGCGTGTCGGCTGCGGTGTCTCCATCCCCCCGACGGCCGCTTCCACCGAATGGGCCATCACCGCCGCGTGGAGGAGGCCATGGAAGCGGGCCTGATCACGGAATCGTGCCCGCGCTTCCTGCGAATCTCGTAGGATGGCGCTCAATTCTCGGGCCTGCTCAACATCGAGCCTGCCATCGCGCCAGAGGTCGCAGAGATCATCGAGACGTTGGGTATTCATGCGGACTCCCCGGACGGGAGCCGGTTGGCCAGGCACGTGCGCAGCACCGTCCTGGCACGTGACAGGGCGACCCGGACGGCGTTGGCGGTCCAACCGATTTCGTCCGCGATGTCCTCCGGCATGGTTTGCCGATGGTAGCGGGCCCAGATCAGTTCCCGGGCACGGGGTGCCAGTTTGCTGAGGCAACCCTTGAGCACGGAGATCTCCTCTTCCCAGTGGGGGCCATCAATGACTTGGTCAGTGGCGATGAGGTCCAGCACATCATCATCAAGCAAGTGAGCCTGGCGGGCTCTCCGGCGCTGGTAACTGAGTGTCTGGTAGCGTGCTACGGTGCAGGCCCAGGCAGGAAAATTGGTGCCCGCACTGAACGTGTCGGCTTTTCGAGTCACGGTGAGGAAGGTCTCTTGCACGATATCCTGCGCATCTGCCAGGTTGGGCTCGATCGAGAGAACATAGGCCTGAATCACCGATTGATGGCGGACGAAAAGTCTTTGAACCAGGAGGCCATGGTCGGCGTCTGCGGCTGGAGCCAGATCGTCGACGGAATCGTGGGATGGTTGGAGCATGTTCACCCTCAATACTACCCGACGGCGGCCATCATTAGCAAGGGTTCTTGGAAATCGTTCTGACTTTAGGGAGGCATTGTGGAGAGAGATACCGTCAACGGTTTCCATGAAGTCGATTGAGGGCCATCCGTTGGAGGGCCATGGGTTGTCCTGCTAATGCGGCTCACCGTTCGCGCATCACTGGAGGACACCTGCGGCAACTGAGCCTTTGCACGATCCCGACTTCAGGGACCGAACAGGTCGTTCGGTCGCGGAAGGCGTTGTCCTCAGGGCCATTAACAGCATGGGATGAACAGGCTCATCCATCTAGTCTAGACTCATTAAGTGCGCTTTACGCGCCGAGGATCTGCGCTCATGGCACGACGTGGTTACACATTAACAGAACTGCTCATCGTCATTTCCATCATCGCCGCTTTAGGCGCGATCCTCCTCCCCATCGCAGGAATCATCCAGAGCAGCGCGCGACAGTCTGGTTGCCTGAGTAATATCCGTCAAATCGGCCTGGCAGATCTCTGTTATAGCGTCGAGAATCGGGGATATCTTATGCCAAGTTCATCCGGCAATGCCAATACCACCATCTACTGGACCACGAGTATTGAAGACTATCTGCCCGCTCGAACCCAGGAGGCCGCATCTAAGAGCGTTTTTCAATGTCCCCAGGCCCGCACTGAATTTCCAGCATATACAGGTTTTTTCAGTGGGAATTCGACTTGGAAGGGGTCGAACTACGCCATGAACCCGAATCTTCATCCCATCTATCGGTATCAACCGGTGCGTCGGACGCAGATCCTACGTCCTGCGGAGATCGTCTCGGTCATGGAGTCTGGGGTGGATATCACCACGAGTGGCTCCATCGAATTGCAAGGTGTTGATGCAGGAATATACGATAACAAAACCATCATGAACCAGGTTTCTGATGGGCCGAATGGGGTGTCGATTTGGTTTGGGAACAACAATCAGGACAATCAGCAGACCAATAATGGCTCAGGAGGAGCGACGCTCTTTTCGAGTCGGCTCTGCCCGCGCTGGCGTCATGGTAGGAACCTCCGTGGGGTGGCCTTGTTTGCTGATGGCCACGGGGAAGCCCGAGATCGCTCCCAGACGTTCATGCTCCATTTCGTGAACGCCTATTAATGACTCCCGCGGAGAGAGTTCATGATAATCATCGTCCGAATTCGTATTAATATCAACATATGTCATCATGAATCTTGACTTAGCGGATATTCACCAAGATTAAACGCCAGGGATGTCATTTTCAAATTTCTTGACTTTTGAGGTCATTTTAGTGTACAATCACAAGTTAACGTCTTTTCCAACCTTGTTCTTCTTGCCAGAACAGGTCCTTCGAAGGTCCCCTATGTCATCATTTTCTTGGGAAAATTCACACCGGACGGCTCACTTGGTGGGTGTTTGTGGATTCACGCTTATTGAATTACTGGTCGTCATCTCGATTATTGCGGTTCTTGCTGGAATCCTTCTTCCAGCGGTGGGTCTGGTCAAGAACTCGGCTCTTCAGTCGAGTTGTATGAGCAATCTACGCCAAATTGAAATGGCGCATGTTGCGTACTCCAATGACTATGAGGGGTTTCGCATGCCGAGTTCCAGCGGCAGTACGGGGAACTTCTCTTACTGGACGCAAACTATTGA
>CAIUVD010000120.1 GCA_903902515.1 uncultured Planctomycetota bacterium
AGTCGTGTGCTCTTCCGATCTCTCCCCTCCCCTCCCCTCCCCTCCCCTCCCCTCCCCTCCCCTACCGCGGCGTAGCTGCCGGCGGCTGATTCACCTTCGGCGGCTGGGCAATGTTGCTGGCGATAGCCCCCAGGGCCAACACCGCAAACCCCACCAGCATGCCCCGAAGCAGGAGAATGCCGAAAAACGGCACGTCGTCCTCGGTCATCTTCCCGGCCTTCACCTGGGCGGTGTACCAGCGCTGCTGCAGCCATCCCAGGAAAATGCCGAATAACGGCAGTCCGATGATGGCCAGCAGGCTGGCGCCGAGCAGGCTGGCGATGCCCATATCAGGCCTGGGCGGCGGCGGGACGCCACACGCCACGGCCCGGGAGGAGTTCCTGGAGGCTGTTCACGGTGTAGTCCTGGCGCTTCACCTGGCGCAGGGCGGCCACCAGGGCGGCGGCGCTCGACAGGGTGGTGAAGTAGGGGGTGTTGGCGACGGCGCAGGCGCTGCGGATCTTGCCCTCGTCGGTGGCGGCCCCGCGCTTGTTCGGGGTGTTGATGACGAAGGCCAGTTCCTTGAGGCGGGTGAGGACCGTCTCGCCGCCGTCCCGGACCTTGTTGACGTAGGTCACGGGGACGCCGCCGCGCTCCAGGATGCGACCGGTGCCGCCGGTGGTCAGGATTTCGTAGCCGAGGTCGTCGAGATGCTGGGCCAGGGGGACGATCAGACGCTTGTCGTTGTCGCGGACGCTGATGAAGACCTTGCCCGCCAGGGCGAGGTTGGAGCCGGCGCCCATCTGGGCCTTGTAGTAGGCCTCGCCGAAGGTCTTGGCCATGCCCATGACTTCGCCGGTGGAGCGCATCTCGGGGCCGAGGATGGTGTCGACGCCGGGGAACTTGTTGAAGGGGAAGACCGATTCCTTGACGCAGAAATGCTTGGGCTCGTCGACCTTGAACACGCCGAGGCTGGCCAAGGTCCGTCCCGACTGGACGAGGGCGGCGATCTTGGCCAGGGGGATGCCCGTGGCCTTGCTGGTGAAGGGCACCGTGCGGCTGGCGCGCGGGTTGACCTCGATCAGGTAGACCTCCTCGTTGCGGATGGCGAACTGGACGTTGACTAGGCCCCGGACGTTGAGGTTGAGGGCCAGGGCCTTGGTGATGTCCCGCATCTGGGTCATCAGGCGTTCCGACAGGCTGATGGAGGGGATGACGCAGGTCGCGTCGCCCGAGTGGACGCCGGCTTCCTCGATGTGCTCCAGAATGCCGCCTATCACCACGTCCGTGCCATCGCATACCGCATCGACGTCGATTTCGATGGCGTGTTCGAGGTACTTGTCGATCAGCACCGGGGCCCCGGCGGCGACCTCAAAAGCCGCAGCGGCGAACTTGAGGAGCTGGTCGCGGGTCTGGCAGATGTCCATGGCCCGGCCGCCGAGGACGAAGCTCGGACGGACGACCACCGGCAGGCCGATGCGCTCGGCGACGGTGATGGCTTCGTCGAGGCTGCGGGCGATGCCGTTGGCGGGCTGCTTGAGGCGGATTTTTTCGAGGATGGCCTTGAAGACTTCGCGGTCGCCGGCGCGGTTGATGTCCGTCGGGCTGGTGCCGATGATCGGCAGGCCGGCCTTTTCCAGGGCCAGGCTGATGTTCAGAGGCGTCTGGCCACCGAACTGGACGATCACGCCGTGGGGGGCCATGGCGTGGGAAATTTCCATGACGTCTTCCGAGGTCACGGGTTCGAAGAACAGGTAGTCCGAGGTGTCGTAGTCGGTGGACACGGTCTCGGGGTTGCTGTTGACCATGATGACTTTCCACCCGGCATCGCGCAGGGCGAAGGCGGCGTGGCAGCAGCAGTAGTCGAACTCAATGCCCTGGCCGATGCGGTTGGGGCCGCCGCCGAGGATCATGATGCTCTTGCCGGGGTTGGCCGGGGCTTCGGTTTCCTGCTCGTAGGTGGAATAGTAGTACGGCGTGATGGCCTGGAACTCGGCGGCGCAGGTGTCGACCAGTTTGTAGACCGGGCGGATGCCCATGCGGTGGCGCATGTCGCGGACGGCGTCCTCGCTGGCGTTCCACAACAGGCCGAGCTGCTTGTCGCCAAACCCGTCGCGCTTGGCGAGGTAGACGTCCTGGGCGGTGGCGCGGGCCATGCCGAGGGTCCGCAGGCGGCCTTCGTGGGCGACGATCTCGGCCAGGTTGCGCATGAACCACGGGTCGATCCGGGTCGCGGCGCACACTTCCTCGACGGTGTTGCCGGCCTGGAGGGCCAGGCGGACGTTCAGGAGGCGCTGGGCCGTCGGGCGAATGGTCGCCTTCAGGTACTCGTCCTTCTTGGCTGGATCGGCGAAGTCCTGGGCGTTCTTGGGGCCGAAACCGGTGGTGCCGGTCTCCATGCCGCGCAGGGCCTTCTGCAACGATTCGCGGAAAGTCCGGCCGATGGCCATGACCTCGCCCACGGACTTCATCTGGTAGCCGAGGGTGTCGTCGGCGTCGGGGAATTTCTCGAAGGTGAAGCGCGGGACCTTGGTCACCACGTAGTCGATGGTCGGCTCGAAGCAGGCCGGGGTCTCGCGGGTGATGTCGTTGCGCAGTTCGTCGAGGGTGTACCCGCAGGCCAGTTTGGCGGCGATTTTGGCGATCGGGAAGCCGGTGGCCTTGGATGCGAGGGCGCTGGAGCGCGACACGCGGGGGTTCATCTCGATGACGACCATCCGGCCGTCCTTCGGATTGACGGCGAACTGGATGTTCGAGCCGCCGGTTTCGACGCCGACCTCGCGGATGATCGCCAGGCTGCTATTCCGCATGAACTGGTATTCACGATCCGAGAGGGTCTGGATCGGGGCGACGGTGATCGAGTCGCCGGTGTGGATGCCCATCGGATCGAGGTTCTCGATCGAGCAGACGATGACGACGTTGTCCTTCTTGTCGCGCATCACTTCCAGCTCGAATTCCTTCCAGCCGAAGAGGGATTCTTCGATCGAAAGTTCACTGGTGCGGGACAGCATCAGGCCGCGCTTAGCGATGGTCTCGAACTGTTCGTCGGTGGTGCACAGGCCGCCGCCGGACCCGCCCATGGTGAAGGACGGGCGGATCATGCACGGCAGGCCGATGCGCGTCTTCACGTCCAGGGCCTGTTCCCAGGTCATGGCCTTTTCGGCCCGGGCCATGCCCAGGCCGAGTTTCTTGATGATGGCGGCGAACTGTTCGCGGCTTTCAGCCCGCTTGATGACCTCGGCGGTGGCGCCGATCATCTCGCAGTTGAACTCGGCGAGGGTGCCGTCTTCCTCAAGGGCCAGGGCGGTATTGAGGGCCGTTTGGCCGCCGAGGGTCGGCAGGATCGCGTCCGGGCGCTCCTTGGCTATGATCTTCCGCACCGCGGCCGGGGTGATCGGCTCGATGTAGGTGGCGTCGGCCATCTCCGGATCGGTCATGATCGTGGCCGGGTTCGAATTGACCAGAATGATCCGGTAACCCTCTTCCCGCAAGGCCTTACATGCCTGGGTCCCTGAATAATCAAACTCGCAAGCTTGGCCGATGATAATCGGGCCGGAGCCAATCAGGAGGATGCTCTTCAGGTCAGTACGCTTGGGCATGGTGCGGGGTCCTTGCAGCCGTTTCAAAAACTTGGAACAGGATAGGAAAAAGGGTCGTAAGGCAAGGACGGACGGTCTCTTCCCCGGGGGGAGAGGAGAGAGGGGAGAGGGGAGAGGGGACAAGACACGACTCCCACCGATGTCGGTGTCGCTGGGAGGCCCGATCTGGCCTAAGACCTTGCCCCGTCGGGAGACGGCCGTTGGCCGGGAGAGGGGAGAGGGGAGAGGGGAGAGAGGGCAAGACAATACGCCACGCCCAGGCCGGTGTGAT
>CAIUVD010000121.1 GCA_903902515.1 uncultured Planctomycetota bacterium
CAGATAATCAAGGCCTTCTTCCAGACCGAGGCTTCGGCCGTCGGTGGTAAGGGCGTCAAAGAAAAGGTCCTCGGCAAGCTCCTGGCGGCCGATGTCATCAACCCCGAGGACGGCGAAATCCTGGCCAAGGCCACGGAAGTCGTTACCGAAGGCGTGTACGGCAACCTGAAGGATCTCGGCGTCAAGGAGATCGAGGTCATCACGACTCCGGTCAAGGCCGACGACATCCTGATCAACACGCTCCAGGCCGACGAGGCCCAGAGCCACGAAGAAGCCATGCTGCGGATCTACCGCCGCCTGCGCCCGGGTAACCCCGCCGACGAGGCCAAGGTTCGCGAGTTCTTCCAGGACCGCTTCCTTACCGAGTCCCGCTACAACCTCGGCGCCGTCGGTCGTTTCCGTATCAACCGCAAGTTGAAGACGGATGGTGACAGCCGCATCCTGACGGTCACGGACTACCTCAAGGCCCTTGAGTACCTGCTGAACCTGATCCGCACCAATGCGGCCACGGGCGAAGTCGACGACATCGACCACCTCGGCAATCGCCGGGTGCGTCCGATCGCCGACCTGCTCTCGGACGAGCTGCGCGCTGCGATGCTCAAGCTGCGTCGCGCCGTGAAGGAGAAGCTATCCCGCGATCTCCAGCAGGAAGATGTCGCTGCCGCTCTCGCTCCCCGCAACCTGTTTAATAACCAGGCGGTGGATAGCGCGATCCAGAACTTCTTCCAGCGTGGCGAACTGTCCCAGGTCGTCGACCAGTCGAACCTGCTCTCGCAGCTGACGCACGAGCGTCGTCTGTCGGCCCTTGGACCTGGCGGTCTGAACCGTAAGCGTGCCGGCTTTGAAGTTCGCGACGTGCACACCTCGCACTATGGCCGTATCTGCCCGATCGAGACGCCTGAAGGCGCCAACATCGGTCTGATCGTCAGCTTGGCCATCTACTCGGCCGTCAACGAGTACGGCTTCCTCACCACCCCGTACCGCAAGGTCGTGGATGGTCAGATCACCGAGGAAGTCCACTACCTGATGGCTGACGAAGAGGCCGAGGCGAAGATCGCTCAGGCCGCCGTCGAGATCGACGAGAAGACCAAGATCACCCAGGACATCGTCCAGGTGCGTTTCGCCGGTCAGTTCACCGAAGTTCCCGTGAACGAAGTGACCTACGCCGACGTCTCGCCGAAGCAGATGATCGGCGTCTCCGCCGCGCTCATCCCCTTCCTTGAGCACGACGACGCCAACCGCGCCCTCATGGGTGCGAACATGATGCGTCAGGCGGTGCCGCTCCTCATCTCCGAGGCGCCCATCATCGCCACCGGCATGGAACGCGAGATTCCCAAGTCTTCGTCGATGGTCGTCATCGCCGAGGAGGACGGTTCCGTCGCCTCCGTGGATGCCCGCCAGATCACCGTTGGCTCGCGCATCTACCCGCTGCGCAAGTACCAGGGCCTGAACGAGCGTACCTGCCTCAATCAGGTGCCGATCGTTCGCCCCGGCGACAAGGTTTTCAAGGGTCAGATCATCGCCGATGGCGGTGGTACGGATCTTGGGGAACTTGCCCTCGGCAAGAACATCCTGGTGGCCTTCGTGCCCTACGACGGCTTCAACTTCGAAGACGCCATCGTCGTCAACGAGCGCCTGCTGGCCGAAGACCGTTTCACCTCGATCCACATCGAGGAGTTCAAGGTCGAGATCCGCGAGACCAAGCTCGGCAAGGAAGAGTTCACCCGCGAGATTCCTGGTCGCAGCGAAGAAGCCCTGCGCAACCTCGACGAGCGCGGCTTCGTCCGCGTCGGCACCCTGTGCCGCCCCGGCGACGTGCTGGTCGGCAAGGTCACGCCGAAGAACAAGTCGGAACTCTCCCCCGAAGAGAAGTTGCTCCACGCCATCTTCGGCCGTGCAGGCGAAGACGTGCGCGACGACTCGATGGTAATGAAGCCCGGCATTCGCGGTGTGGTGGTGGCCGTCAAGCGCTTCCAGCGCCGCGCCGCCCTGACCGAGAAGGACAAGAAGGAGGAGGCTGCGCGCCTCAAGCTCATCGAGGACAAGTACGCGTCCCAGATGGCTTCCATCGCCCGCGAGAAGTTCAACCAGATTTGGGAAGTTGCCGGCGGAACCGTCGTTAACATCGAGACCGGTGAAGTCGTCGAGTACAGCAACGACATGTCCGATGAGGACGTGCTGAAGCTGCACAAGGACCTCGCGGTCACGGCCCTGAACTTCGTGGGTTCCAAGCGCCGCCGCGCCCGCGCCATCTACGATGAGTTCGATCCCAAGATCGAATCCATCAAGAGCGAGTGCGAGAAGGAGATCGTCAACGCCAAGCGCGGCGACGACCTGCCCACCGGCGTGCTGGAAATGGTCAAGGTCTTCGTTGCCCGTAAGCTGACCCTCAAGGTCGGTGACAAAATGGCCGGTCGCCATGGTAACAAGGGTGTGATCTCGACGATCGTGCCGGAAGAGGACATGCCCTTCCTGCCCGATGGTCGCACGGTCGACATCGTGCTGAACCCGCTGGGCGTGCCTTCGCGCATGAACGTCGGTCAGATCCTGGAAACTCACCTTGGGTGGGCTGCCAAGACCCTCGGCATTCAGTGCGTGACCCCCGTCTTCGATGGTGCCAGTGAAGAAGAGATTCAGGCCACCCTCAAGGAGGCCGGTCTCCCCACGGATGGTAAGATCCACCTGACGGACGGCCGTACCGGCCGCCGGATGGACCAGAAGACCACCGTCGGCGTCATGTACATGCTCAAGCTCCACCACTTGGTGGAAGACAAGATGCATGCCCGTGCCACCGGTTCCTACTCCCTGATCACCCAGCAGCCCCTCGGTGGCAAGGCCCGCTTCGGCGGCCAGCGCTTCGGTGAAATGGAAGTCTGGGCCCTGGAAGCCTACGGTGCGGCTCACGTGCTGCAGGAGATCCTCACGGTCAAGTCGGACGACGTCGACGGCCGTACCCGGATCTACGAGAGCATGGTCAAGGGCGACGGCAGCCTGACCTACGGCACGCCGATGGCCTTCGAGGTGCTGATGAACGAAATTCGCGGCCTCGGTCTCGATATTCGTCTGCACCGCCCCGACGATGCGCAGTTCGGCGACGTGGCCGACGCGCCTCTGGATTTCGGTTCTGCCGCCAAGGCGGAAGAACTCGGCATGGACCAGGAGATGGTTGCCGACGTTCCCGCTGACGCCCAGATCGATTCTGAGTCGTCCATCGACAAGTGATGAACCCGGCGCTGGGGGCGGTTGCCCCCAGCGCCGGAGTCCTTCCCCTTCTTCTTAACTTCGCTCCCAGGTCCTCCCCATGATCGACATCGCCGCCGAGCAGACGAACCTCCAGAGCCCTGACTATAACGCCGTCTCCATCCGCCTGGCCTCCCCCGAGGTCATCCGGTCCTGGAGCCAAGGTGAGGTCAAGCGCCCGGAAACCATCAACTACCGCAACTATAAAGCGGAACGTGACGGTCTGTTCTGCGAGAAGATTTTCGGGCCGACCAAGGACTGGGAATGCTTCTGCGGCAAGTACAGCGGCGTGAAGTACAAGGGCATCGTCTGTGAAAAGTGTGGCGTTCTCGTCACCCACAGTCGCGTGCGCCGTGAGCGCATGGGCCACATCAACCTGGTGTCGCCCGTCGCCCACATCTGGTTCTTCAAGACCATGCCCAGCCGCCTGGGCATCCTCCTGGGCATGAAGTCCAGCAACCTCCAGCAGGTGGTGTACTTCCAAAAGTACATCGTGACCGACCCCGGCACGACCCCCCTGGAGTACATGGAAGTCCTGACCGAGGAACAGTACCGCAAGGCCGCCGAAAAGTACGGCGACGACTTCAAGGCCATGATGGGCGCCGAGGCCATCCAGGAGCTGATCAAGCACCTGGACCTCGAGAAGCTCGTCAGCGACCTTCGCGAGGAATTGGCCTCCACTAAAGCCAAGCAGAAGCTCGAAAAGATCACCAAGCGCCTCAAGATGGCCGAGGAGCTCAAGGCCTCCGGCAATGATCCCCAGTGGATGATCCAGACGGTCGTCCCGGTGATCCCGCCCGATCTGCGCCCCCTGGTTCCGCTGGAGAACGGCAACTTCGCCACCAGCGACCTGAACGACCTCTACCGCCGCGTCATCTACCGTAACAACCGCCTCAAGAAGCTGGTCGAACTGAATGCCCCCGGCATCATCGTCCGCAACGAGAAGCGGATGCTGCAGCAGGCCGTGGATGCCCTGTTCGACAACGGCCGCTGCCAGCGCGCTGTGTTCGGCTCCGGCAACCGCCCCCTGAAGTCCCTCACGGACATGATCAAGGGCAAGCAGGGCCGCTTCCGCGAGAATCTGCTCGGCAAGCGCGTCGACTACTCCGCTCGCTCGGTCATCGTGGTCGGACCCCGCCTCAAGCTGCACCAGTGCGGCTTGCCCAAGGGCATCATCCTCGAACTGTTCCAGCCCTTCATCATCCGCGCCCTCAAGGAACGCGGCTACGCCGAGACCGTCAAGGCCGCCAAGCGCAAGCTAGAACGCCGTGACGAAGAGGTCTGGGAGGTCCTGGACGACGTCATCAAGGGCCGCGTGGTCATGCTGAACCGCGCTCCCACCCTGCACCGCATGGGTATCCAGGCCTTCGAGCCGGTCATGATCGACGGCAACGCCATCCAGCTGCACCCGCTCGTCTGCGCCGGTTTCAACGCCGACTTCGACGGCGACCAGATGGCCGTCCACCTGCCCCTCTCCATCGAGGCGCAGACTGAAGCCCGCGTGCTGATGCTGTCGACCAACAACATCTTCAGCCCGTCCAACGGCAACCCGATCATCTCGGCTGACCAGGACATCGTGCTCGGCTGCTTCTTCCTGACCCTCGACAAGGAAGGTCAGCCCGGCGAAGGCAAGATTTTCAGCACCTTCAATGAAGTGCTGATGGCCTACGACTCTGGTGTCGTCAACCTCCACAGCCTCATCAAGTTGCCGATGCCCAAGGGCACCCGCATTGATGACGGTGGTCCGGTCAAGAAGCTCCTGGAAAAGGACATTCTTCTCGAAACCACCCCGGGCCGGGCGATTTTCAACGAAGCCCTGCCCAAGGGCATGCCCTATTACAACAAGTTGCAGGACAAGGGCGGTCTCCGCCGCGTCATCGCCGACTGCTTCGAGTTCCTTGACCGTCGCAACACCATCATCGTGTTGGACACGATCAAGGAGTTGGGCTTCCGCTACTCCACCCTGTCCGGCATCTCGTTCGGCGCTTCCGATCTCTACGTCCCCGAAGAGAAGGGCGCCGTGGTTGCCGAGGCCGACAAGAAGGCCCTCAAGTTCCAGAAGGCCTACCAGCGCGGTCTGATCACCGCCTCGGAAAAGCACCGCAACATCATCGAGACCTGGACGCACGCCGTCGAGGAAATCTCGAAGACGCTGATGCAGAAGCTCAAGGACGACAAGCGCCACGGCAAGGACTACATCAACCCGGTGTACGTCATGGCCAAGTCCGGTGCCCGTGGTTCCGTGGCTCAGGTCCGTCAGCTGTGCGGCATGCGCGGTCTGATGGCCAAGCCGAACGGCGAAATCATCGAGACCCCGATTCGCGCCAACTTCCGCGAAGGCCTCAAGGTGCTCGAGTACTTCACCTCGACGCACGGTGCCCGTAAGGGTCTGGCCGATACCGCCCTCAAGACCGCTGACTCCGGTTACCTCACCCGCAAGTTGGTGGACGTCTCCCAGGATGTCATCATCAGCGAAGTGGATTGCGGCACGGTCGGCGGCGTCACCAAGTCGGTCATCTACGACGGCGACATCATCAAGCTCAACCTGGCCGACGCGATCACGGGCCGTACCGCCCGCGACACCATCGTCGACATCGTCACCGACGAAGTCGTGGTCCGGGAGAATGAGATTATCAGCCGCGATCAGGCCAAGGCCATTGAGGCCCTCGGCTTCGAGAAGATCCGCGTTCGTTCGCCCCTCACCTGCCAGAGCCGCAAGGGCATCTGTCAGAAGTGCTACGGCATGGATCTGTCCCGCGGCCTGGTGGTCGAACACGGTGTGGCCGTCGGCATCATCGCCGCCCAGTCCATCGGCGAGCCGGGTACCCAGCTCACCATGCGTACCTTCCACATCGGTGGTGTGGCCAACGCCAAGGCCGAAGACACCAGCTATAAGGCCCGTAAGGCCGGTAAGCTGGTGTACGAGAACCTGCGCATCGTCACCAACAGCGCCGGCGAAAAGGTCGTTCTCAACCGTAACGGTGAGGTCGCCATTGCCGACAAGAACGATCGCGTGATCGAGCGCTTCAAGGTTCCGGTCGGTTCCAAGATGCTGGCCGAGGACGGCGCGCCGCTCGAAAAGGGCCAGCTCTGCGTGGAATGGGAAGCTTCGAGCATCCCCATTCTCTCGGATCTTGGCGGTGTGGTCCGCTTCGACCACATCATCCCCGAAGTGACGATGCGCGAGGAGCGCGACAACGCGACGGGCATCATCAATCGCATCATCCTCGAAGGTAAGGGCGACCTGCATCCCCAGGTCGTGCTCGAAGGGCCGGATGGCAAGGCCATCGCTCACTACCCGATTCCGGAAAAGGCGACCCTGCGTGTGGTGGAGGGCCAGACCATCTCGGCCGGTACGCTGCTCGCCAGCACGCCCCGCGAGATGTCCGGCACGCACGACATCACCGGTGGTCTGCCCCGCGTGACGGAACTGTTTGAAGCCCGTCCGCCGAAGGATCCGGCGGTCATGGCCGAAATCGATGGCACCATCGACTTTGGCGAGCGGAAGCGCGGTAAGCGCATCATCGTCATCAAGGGCGATAGCGGTGCCGAGGTCGAGCATCCGATTCCCCAGGGCAAGCACTACCGCGTGCACAAGGGTGATCGCGTGAAGGCCGGCGACGCCCTGGTCGACGGTGTGTTGGTTCCCAAGGATCTGCTGCGCGTGGTTGGCGAAGAAGCCCTGCAGGAATACCTGCTGGCGGAAGTCCAGGCCGTGTACCGCGCCCAGAACGTGCGTATCGACGACAAGCACATTGAGTCGATCGTCCGTCAGATGCTGCGTCGCGTCGAGATCATTGATGCCGGCGACCTGGGTTTCCTCCAGGGGCAGTTGGTGGATAAGATCGAGGTCCGCGAGGCCAATCAGCGGGCCATCGCCGAGGGCAAGCGCCCGGCGACCTTCGAGCCCAAGCTCATGGGTATCACCCGTGCAGCCCTCCACAGCGAGTCCTTCATCTCGGCCG
>CAIUVD010000122.1 GCA_903902515.1 uncultured Planctomycetota bacterium
ATGGGAACACCCTGTCGGATCCGGCCCTAGGCTGGTCGATGCGGGTGGTCAGCGCCGGGGTGGTCGGGGCCAAAGCTGGTACCGCGGCCCCGGCCAATCCGCCGGTGGTCGAGTTCACCGTCTGGACCGGCACCCCGTCTTCACCGATCCAGCAGAAGATCGTGAAGACCCTCGATGATTCCCTCCGGGCTGGCCAGCCCATCATCCTCGTTGATGGCGTCTATGCCACGGTCGGCGCCGGAACCTTTACCACCGCGGGCCAGCAGGTGTCCTTCGGCGTCGATGGCGATCCTGATCAGGCCGGACTGCTGCCGGCCTTAGGCATTAACCAGATGCTGCGTTGTGATGGGACGGCGGCCTCCCTGGAGTTGGATCAAGCCCTGGTCGATGACCCGACCCGCATGGCCACGGGCACCACCCGCAACGAGGGCGACAACAGCAATGTCCTCCGGCAATTGGACCTGCGTAAGCAGGCGGTTTTCGGGACCTCCGGATCCTTCCGTTTCGAGGATGCGTACCTGGGCATCATCAGCGACGTGGGCGTTCGCGTCGACGAGACCGGCCGCCTTGGCGAAAACCAGGACTCCCTCAAGGCCAGCCTTCAGCACCAGCGGGATTCCGTCAGCGGCATCAGCATCGACGACGAGGTTGGTGCCCTGATCCTGCAACAGCAAGCCTATGGCGCGGCGGCGAAGATGGTGTCGGCGGCCCGCGAGAACATCCAAACCCTCCTCGATATCCTGCGGTGATCCCATGGAACGCGTGACCGCCCTCGGGCTCAATTCAACCCTGTTATCAGCCAACCAGAAGACCCTTGGTCGCCTGGCCCAATTCCAGGAACAGCTCTCCACCAATAAGCGCATCAACCGGGTCAGCGATGACCCCGCCGGGGCCCGCCTGGCCATGCGGATGCGGGTCGACAGCTTGGCCCTCGGCAAGTACCAGGACAATGTCGAAAAAGCGTCGTCATTCCTTGATGCTTCTGACAACGCCTTCAGCGAGATGGGTCAGGTGTTGGATACGGCCAAGGCCTTCGCCCTCCAGGGGGCTAATGGTAGCCAGGATGCCTCCAGCCGCGCCAGTCTGGCGGCCAGCGTCGATTCCCTGATCAACCGGATGGTCGACCTGGGCAACACCGTCCATGATGGTCGGTACCTCTTCGCCGGCACCGCCACCACCCAGGCGACCCCGCCTTTTGCCCGTTCGGCCGCCGATGACGGCGTCGATTACCGGGGGACTCTGGACAGTTTTACGGTGGCGATTGGGCCGTCCTCCTCGGTGGTCGTCAACCAGGATGGCCACTCCCTGTTCCAAGATCCCCAGGACGTCTTTGGGGTGTTGGTCGATCTGCGGGAGGCCCTGAGGGCCAATGATCCAACGGCCATCAATGCGTTGATTGCCGGGGTCGATCAGGCCTCCGTCCATGTAAACGGTCTTCAGGGCGATCTGGGGGGGCGGCAGCAGCGGTTGGATTTGGCCCGCAACCAATTGGAGCTGACGCGGACCCAGATCGACGGTTTGGTGGCCGATACGGAGGATGCCGACCTGCCGGAAATCATGACCAAGATGAATATGACCCAGGTGGCCCTCCAAGCGGGCCTCCAAACCGCCGGCAAAGTGCTGCAGACGACCCTGGTGGACTTCCTGCGGTGATGGAAGGCCCTGTCATTCCCACCCCCGAGGTCCAGAATGGATGTTCGCTCTGGCCCTTGCCCGGGTGGGGGGTATAAGCCCAGCCACGGTCATGCGGCGCATCGCAATCATCTCCGATATCCACAGCAATATGGCGGCGCTCAACGCCGTGCTGAAGGATATTGATGGGCAGAAGGTCGATTCGATCTACTGCCTGGGGGATGTTGTCGGCTATGGCCCGGAACCCGTGGATGCCATGGGCACGGTGCTTGATGTGTGCGACGAGGGTCGCGTGATTTGCGGCAACCACGACCACGCCAGCATTTATGAGCCAATTGGTTTTAATGCCGAGGCCCGTCAGGCCGCCATCTGGACCAACCAGCAGATCAAGGCCGGGGCCATGAACCCCCTGGCGTGGATCAACGGCAAATACAAACGCTGGAAGTGGCTGAAAAATCTCCCCAGTTCCTTCACCGAGGGCGACGTCCTGTACGTCCACGCCAGCCCCCGGAACCACATGGAGGAGTACATCCTGGAGGAGCACACCCTCGGACGCTCCTACCTCGGTGAGGATCCCCGGCAGTTGCTGGAGGAAAACTTCGCCCTCGTTGGCCACACCTGTTTTGTGGGCCATACCCATCGGCCCGGCGTGGTCACGGGGGACGATCTGCAGTGGCATAGCCTCAAGAGCCTGAACTACCGCTGGACCATCGATGCTCGCAAGACGATCGTCAATGTGGGCAGCGTTGGCCAGCCCCGGGACCACGATCCCCGGGCCTGTTATGCGATTTTTGATGGTGCCAGCATCGAATGGCGACGGGTCGAGTACGACATCGAGCGGACCCGGAAATTGATCTACGCCAACGACCACCTCGGGAATCACCTCGGCGATCGTCTGCTGCTGGGTCGTTGATCCGATCCCGGGGATACCCCCCCGGGATCACCCTAAAAAACGCAGTTGCCCTATAGACATCGAGAGAACACAACGGCTTTTGTCGTCCGTGCTCCTCACCTTTCCCAGATCATCCCAGCTTAGTGGTATAAAAACCGCAGATGTGGTCCATATCCAAGGCGCGTGATGCGACGGCATGGCAGCGCCATGTCGAGC
>CAIUVD010000123.1 GCA_903902515.1 uncultured Planctomycetota bacterium
GGAGGCTTTCATGGTTCAGTTTCTTTCCGCTTCCCCTCATCCATCCCAAAAGGCCCCGCATGGGGTCGAGGGAGCCCCCCTGAAGTCTCCGCCCGACCTCGTGATGGTCCGCGGGAGGTTCTCGGGCAGCACCGCGAAGAGGACGTCACATCATCCGGGAAGCATGGCCCCTCGTGGGGTGACGATAGCCTCCGTGCTCGGAATGACGGCCGTGCTGTGCCTGAATCCGCTCATGGCGGTGGATCAGCCCCTCATCTCCTGCGATTTCTCCAAATTCAACAAGGCCAATGCGCTCCCGCCGTACTTGGAGTTGGAGTCGAGGCAACCGCATGAAAATCCGCCGGTGACGGACATTGCCTTCCTACCAGACCCGGATGCCGCCGGTAATCTGGTCGCCAGGATGACCCTTCTGCCCGGACAAGATCGCCAGGAATTTTATTTCACGCGTCCCGGGGGAACGAGCGGTAGTTTGAAATATGGGCCAAAAGGCCCGAACGAACCCAATGAGGAACTCTGGGTTGGTTTCCGCATGCGGGTGAAGCAGCTCCTAAACCCAGCGCTCTCTGGCGGCAATGCCTGCCTGTTCCAGCTTGGACCTGTCACGAATGCTGCGTCTGGTGAGGGCAAAGGCCTTTTCCAGATCCTGCTCTCCCGTCGTGATGGCAACTTGGCCCTGCGCACCTTTAGCTCTTCGGACCCCGTCCTGGGGACCCGCATCCCCGAGGATTCGCCTTACCCGGATCTCATGGATTTGGTGGCGAATCCGGAGCAACGTTGGGTCGCCTTCACCTGCCAATTGCGGCTGCGCACCACGACGGCCGGATTCCTGCGGATGTGGGCCGACGGTAATTTGGTGGCTGATCTCCACGGCGCCAATGCGCTCATGAACGATGAGATACGGGTGAAATGGGGAACCTACATCGGTGGCGGCAATTCGTATCAAGATACCCTGAGCGTGGATTACGACGATATCGTCATCCATGAAAAGGTGACCGGAACCGATGACGGATTCCGGACCACCGCGGTCCCGATCCCGACGCCGTACACTCCCCGTATCGCCTTCCAACGAACCTTGGTCCCACCAGCGGGCCTCGTGACCACCGGCCTGACCCTGGCCACCTCCCCGCTCCCCGCGGGCATCACCCTCAACAGGGCCACCCGTACCCTTGCCGGAACCCTGGGATCCAGTGCCCACGGACAACGCATCGCGTGGTGGTTGGCTGATGCGTCTGGGGTTCGGCGCTACCAGCAAGTCCTGCAACTCAAGGACACCACGGCCGTGGCACCCGTGCCATCCCTACCGGTCCCAGGGCTTCCTTCCGTCGACAGCACCACGTCGGCCACGCCAACGCTGTCCGGGACGACCTCCGTGTTTGCCACCGTCAGAATCTATGACGGCACGACCCTGATCGGCAATGTGCTGAGTGGCAAAACGGGAAAATGGTCCTGGACGGCGAGGCCTGCCCTACTCCAGGGCAATCATGACCTGCGCATCACCGTCACGGACGATGCCAACACCACCAGCCCGTTATCACCTCCGGTGGCCATCGTCGTTCCGGATACGACGCCGCCCAGGCGTCCCATGGCCCCGATCACGAGCAGTAGGACGTCCGCGACGCCGGTCCTGTCCGGGATTACCGAGGCCAATGCCTTGGTCACCATCTATGACAACACGTCGACGGTCCTGAATACAACGACATTGAGGGCCAATGCCAACGGTGCCTGGTCGTGGACCGTCACCCCGGCCTTACCGGTTGGCAGCCATGCTCTGCAGATCATCGCCACGGATGGCCGGGGGAATGCCAGCGCCCGCTCGCCCACCACCGTTATCACGGTTCCCGACCGGACACCGCTGAGTCCACCAGCCCCACCGAGCGTCAGAGCTAACAGCAGCCCCACCATGCCGACGCTCTCAGGTTCTGCCGTGGCCGGCGCCACGGTCACGATCTACGACAACGACAGCAAGTTGGCCACGGTCACCACCACGGCCGGCAACACCTGGTCATGGACGCCAACCGCCCCACTGTCCGAGGGCACCCATTCTTTTCGTGTCACCATCATCGATACCCGCAGGATGCTGAGCCCCGTCTCAGGGGTGACCACGTTCACGGTTCCCGATACGACCCGTCCGGCCACCCCGGCGCCTCCCTCCGTAAGCAGCCGCTCCTCGGCGCAACCGGTCCTCTTTGGAACCACGGAGCCAGGTGCCACCGTGCACATTTTCTCCAACGGTATCTCGTTGGGGAGTGTGACGGCAGGCCCAACGGGGGCCTGGGCTTGGAAGGTGACGCCACGTCTGAGCCAGGGTACTCCTCATGACATCACCGTGACCGCCACGGACACGGCCCATCTGACCAGTGCGGCGTCCCCCCCCACGAGGATCACCGTCGGAACGACTCCGGTGGTGGATACGACCCCGCCGAACAAGCCCCCAGCCCCCATCGTCAGCACCTCGCCCACGTTGGTGATTTCGGGGAACTCCGAAGCCGGCGCGAACATACAGGTGTTCGATAATGGACGCCTCATCAAGGCCCTGAATACAAGCACCGAGGCGTGGACGTGGACCGTGAATCCGGCCTTCGGCCTCGGTACCCACGCGCTCACGGTGGTGGCCACGGATGCCGCTGGCAATACCAGTGTTCCTTCGAATCCGACCACGGTGACCGTGCGGGATACGACCCCCCCGCGGCAACCAGGGGCTCCGAACGTGAACAATGGTACCGATGATACCCCCATCTTGTCCGGAACGACGGAAGCCGGGGCCACGGTCAAGATCTATGACGGCGCAACGCTCCTGCACACGCTCACCGCCAGCAGCGTTGGCACCTGGAGTTGGCGGCTCGCACCGGCCCTGAACGCTGGTGTTCATAACCTGTTGGTGACCGCCACCGATGTCGCGAGGAATGTCAGCGCGCCGTCTTCGCCAAGGAGCGTGACGGTACCGGACATTACCCCGCCAGCCCAACCGGTTCTCCTCAATGTCACGAACCAGAATTCCGCCCTGCCGACCCTGTCGGGAACCGCGGAAGCTGGCTCAAAGGTAAGGATTTACAGCAATGATACCCCGACCGTGCCCGCAAGCGTCGACGCCGATGCCTTCGGAAACTGGTCCTGGACCCCGTCCCCGGGTCTCGTCCAGGGTCGCCATGCCTTGAGTGTCACGGCC
>CAIUVD010000124.1 GCA_903902515.1 uncultured Planctomycetota bacterium
CCTTCCTTGGCCAACTTGGCGACGACCTCGAAGTTGTCGAAGATCAGCACGGTCTTGGCCAGCTGATCAGCGGCGAGGGCGGCGTTGGGCCCTTCCAGCTCGCGGACCAGGAACGGCACGTTGTAGCCACCGAGCATGGTGCCGAGGAGCTTGATGGCCTCGACGCGGCTGATGAGGGGCGAAACGGTCTCGCCGTGGGCGACCTTGCCCAGCCACTCGCCCTTGACCTTGGCGGCGGGATCGACGCCAGGGGTCACGCGCTCGGACAGCAGGTGGACTAGGAACTTTTCTTCACCGGCCGGTGGGGCTTCCAACAGGGCGCACAGGGCCGCGGTCTGCTTGGGGTCGAGGGGGAGGGCGGGGATGCCCTGCTTCTCACGCTCGGCGGCGGCAGCGCGGTAGTCGGCGAGGAAACTGCTCATGGCGAAAGTCCTTACGAGGGCTGGATAAAGATGGGCGGAGACTAAACGACGAGTCGGGATTGCCAGCCCACGGAAAGCGTTTGTGCGCGGGTCCGCACAATTTCCCCTCCCCTGTCGGCCGAACGATTGGCGGCGGACCTCGGCCGCACATCGTCCCGCACGAAGACCTTTTGGCCGGTGGCGTTGTTCCTCCGGCTTTCAACTCCAGGCAGGACCACCTCCATGAAGATCCACGAATACCAAGGCAAGCAGCTCTTCAAACAGTACGGCGTGCCCGTGCTGCGCGGCATCGCCGTGACGACCGCCGACCAGGCGGAAGCCGCCGCCAAGGAACTCGGCAGCGCGATCGTGGTGGTGAAGAGCCAGATCCACGCCGGCGGCCGCGGCAAGGGCACCGTCTACGCCGATGAGGCCATGACCCAGAAGGTCATGGATGGCGGCGTGAAGCTCGCCAAGTCCCCGGAGCAGGCCAAGGAGTTCGCCGGCAAGCTGCTGGGCAACTACCTCAAGACCATCCAGACCGGCGACGGCTGCAAGCAGGTCCAGACCCTCTACATCGAAGACGGCTGCGCCATCGCCAAGGAACTGTACCTGTCGATCCTCCTCGACCGCGCCGCCGCGGCCCCGGTCCTGATCGTCAGCAGCGAAGGCGGCATGGACATCGAGGAAGTGGCCCACCACTCCCCCGAGAAGATCCTCAAGACCCACTTCGACCCCCACGCCGGCCTCGGCGACTGGCAGGCCCGGGACTTCGGCTTCCAGATCGGCCTGACCCCGGCCCAGGTCGGTAACTTCGTCAAGACCGCCAAGGCCCTGGCCAAGTGCTTCCTGGAAACCGACGCCGACATGCTGGAAGTGAACCCCCTGGTCGTCACCAAGGACGACCAGGTGCTGGCCCTCGACAGCAAGATGTCCTTCGATGACAACGCCATGTTCCGCCACCCGGACATCGCCGCCATGCTCGACCCGAATGAGGAGGATCCCTCCGAACTCGAAGCCAAGAAGTACGACATGGCCTTCGTGAAGCTCGGCGGCAACATTGGCTGCATGGTCAACGGCGCCGGCCTGGCCATGGCGACCATGGATGCCATCGCCCTCTACGGTGAGAAACACGGCGCTTTCCCGGCCAACTTCCTCGACGTCGGCGGCGGCGCCACGGCCGAGAAGGTTACCATCGCCTTCAAAATCATCCTCAAGGACCCGTCGGTGGAGGCCATCCTGGTCAACATCTTCGGCGGCATCATGAAGTGCGACACCATCGCCAATGGTGTGCTGACGGCAGTCAAAGAAGTCGGCCTCGACCGGCCCCTGGTCGTCCGTCTGGAAGGCACCAACGTCGAGTTGGGCAAGAAGCTGATCAATGAGAGCGGCCTGAAGGTCATCGCCGCCAACGATCTGCGCGACGGCTGCGCCAAGGCCGCTGAAGCCGCGATCGAGTACCGCAAGAGCAAGGCCGCCAAGGCGTGAAGGCCCACCTGGCCATCCTGGTTGCCGCCATGGCCATCGTCACCAGCGGGTGCTATTCCCGCCGGTCGACGACCGTGTCGGAATCCAAGGCCACGACGATTCTGGAGCGGGACGGCTGGTCCCCCCGCAAGACCTCCTACGGGGTCGATTCTGAATTCGCCTGGCAGCGTCCTCATGACGTCGTGTCGGCCCTCTGCTTCGGTCTCACTTTCACCCGTCATCGGGTGGAAAACGGCGAAGTGGTGAGCGAGACCTATGGCTGGTCCCTGATCCCTGGGCTGTTCGGCATCCTGCCGGGCTTCCTGGTCAACATCCCCATCCCCCTGGAAGACGAGACCCAACGGTCGCTAACGTCTTCCAAGGGCTGAATCACTTATCTCACTACGAAAGCATCCACCATGGCTGTCCTCGTCGACAAAAACACCAAACTGATCTGCCAGGGCATCACCGGCAAGGTCGGTACCTTCCACTCCAACGGCGCCGTCAACTACGGCACCCAGTTCGTCGGCGGCGTGACCCCCGGCAAGGGCGGCCAGACCTGGACCGCCGGTAACGGCAAGCTCTTCCCGGTGTGGAACACCGTGGCCGAGGCTGTGAAGCAGGGCGGCGCCACCGCCTCCATGATTTTCGTGCCGCCCCCCGGTGCCGCCGATGCCATCTGCGAAGCCATCGATGCCGGCGTCGAACTGATCGTCGCCATCACCGAAGGCGTCCCCGCCCGCGACATGTACCTGGTGAAGAAGAAGCTGGCTGGCAGCAAGAGCCGCCTGGTCGGCCCCAACTGCCCCGGCGTCATCACCCCCGGCGAGTGCAAGATCGGCATCATGCCGGGCTACATCCACAAGCGTGGCACCACCGGCATCGTCAGCCGTTCCGGCACCCTGACCTACGAAGCCGTGTTCCAGTCCACGGGCGCGGGCCTCGGCCAGTCGACCTGCATCGGTATCGGCGGCGACCCGATCAAGGGCACCGACTTCATCGACGCCCTGACCCTGTTCCAGAACGATGATGAGACCAAGTACATCATCATGATCGGTGAAATCGGCGGCGACTCGGAAGAGAAGGCCTGCGAGTTCATCAAGAAGCACGTCACCAAGCCGGTGGTCGGCTTCATCGCCGGTTCCCGCGCCCCCAAGGGCAAGCGCATGGGCCACGCTGGCGCCATCGTGTCCGGCAACACCGGCACGGCGGAAGCCAAGTTCGCGGCCATGAAGGACGCCGGCGTGTTCATCGCTGAATCCCCCGCGACCCTCGGCGAGACCCTGCTGAAGGCGGCTGGCAAGCGCTGAGCGCGACCCCGGTTGCTGACCCCACGGCCCCCTGGGCCGTGGGGTCATTTTTTTCCGTGGCCCCGCGATCGATCGAAGGACGTCATCCCAGCCCCTCCAATTGCATACCCACACCATCCCTGCATCAGGCATCATCGCCAACCTCTCCTCGGCGACCTCATGGGCAAAATCCCTTGGCAATCCGGGGGCGATTCGGTCGAAATGATGATGCATGCAACCCTCTATCCACCACATGTGTATCACACGGATCGTTCATGCCTTCAATAGCCTAGACAGCTTATCCTCAGCATTCCCCGGTCGGTATCGTACAAGCCCCCTTCCTCCGCCCCACGCCCTCTGGCCACGCCCGGGAACGCCATGTCCGTCCGCAATATTCTCCTCGTCATCTCGTTGATCCTGAGTGTCGTCATCGGTGCAGCCATTGCCCGGGGGAAGGGTGGAGGGGCGGAACAGAGCGCCGACCATGGGACCAAGAAGATCAAGATCGGCCTGTCCCTCGATACCCTCAAGGAAGCCCGGTGGCAGGGGGACCGCGATCGCTTCGTGGCTAAGGCCAAGAGCCTGGGGGCCGAGGTCCTGGTGCAGTCTGCCAGCGGCAATGACGCCGACCAAATGACCCAGTGCCAATCCCTGATCGCCAATCGGGTCGATGTGCTGGTGATCGTACCCCATGACGGCCGGTTGATGGCCAAGGCCGTCGAGGAAGCCCACAAGGAAGGCATCCCGGTGATCGCCTACGACCGCCTCATCACCGGCGTCGATCTCGATCTCTACGTGACTTTCGACAACGTCGAGGTCGGTCGCCAGCAGGCCCGCTTCCTGGTCGAGAAAATGGGCGGCAAGGGCACCATCGTTCGCGTCCTCGGGGCGCCCACGGACAACAACGCCAAACTGTTCAAGCAGGGCCAGGACGAAATCCTTGACCCCCTCATCAAGTCCGGGGCCATCACCATCGCCCACGAGGATTGGGCCGAGGACTGGAGCCCGATCAACGCCAAGAAGATCGTCACCGCCGCCATCACCAAGGGCGTGGCTTTCCAGGGCCTGCTGGCCTCGGCCGACGGCGTGGCCGGGGGTGCCATCCAGGCCCTGACCGAAGAGAAACTGACGGGGATCATCGTCACCGGCCAGGACGCCGAACTGGCGGCGTGTCAAAAAATCGTCGACGGCAGCCAGACCATGACCATCTACAAGCCCCTCCACCTGCTGGCCAACGGAGCCGCCGAGATGGCCGTCAAGCTCGCCCAGGGCCGGCCGGTGGTGGCCACCGCCACCGTCAACAACGGCACCGTCGATGTGCCGTCGGTCCTCTACCGCGTTCTGACCGTCCATAAGGACAACCTGTGCGAGACGGTGATCGCCGACGGCTTCCAGCCCTTCGAAGAAGTCTACCGCTCGGTGCCCGAGTCCCAGCGGCCCCTCAAGCCCACCGTCGTCAAGCCCTGATCCCGCCATGACCACCCCTGTCCTGGCCACCGACCAGCTGGTGAAGCGATTCCCCGGCGTGGTCGCCCTCAAGGGCGTGAGTTTCGACCTCCGTCCGGGCGAGATCCACGCCATCTGCGGCGAAAACGGCGCCGGTAAGTCGACCCTCATCAAGACCCTGTCCGGTATCCACCCCCATGGCTCCTACGAGGGCCGGATCCTGGTCGAAGGCCGGGAAGTGGCCTTTGCTGGTATTGCTGATGCCGAAGACAAAGGCATCGGCGTCATCTACCAGGAACTGGCCCTGGTCCCGGAAATGACCGTGGCCGAGAACATCGCCCTGGGCCGGGAACCGACCCGGGGCGGGCTGGTGGACTGGCTGGGGATGAACGACCAGGCGCGCACGTTGCTCGCCAAGTTCAACATCAACCTCGACCCCGAAACCCGCGTCGGCACCCTCGGCGTCGGCCACCAGCAGCTGGTCGAGATCGTTCGCGCCCTCGGGAAGGATTCGCGGGTCCTGATCCTCGACGAGCCGACCGCCGCCCTGGCCAGCCACGAGGTCGCCTTGCTGCTGGAGATCCTCAAGGACCTCCGCAGGCGCGGCATCGCCTGCATCTACATCAGCCACAAACTGGAGGAGGTGTTCGCGGTCTGCGATCGCATCACCATCATCCGCGATGGGGCGACCATCACGACCCTGGAGACCGCCAAGACCAACCGTGACGAAGTCATTCGCCACATGGTCGGGCGCGAGATCCAGGATCTGTTCCCCCGCCGAGCCGGGGAGGCCGGTGCCCCCCTGCTGACGGTCCGCAACCTCTCGGCAGAACCCGCTGAAGGCGACGGCATCACCCTCAAGGACATTGCCTTCGAGGTTCGGGCGGGTGAAGTCCTCGGCATCGGTGGCCTGATGGGCGCCGGTCGCAGCGAGACCTTGATGCATATTTTTGGCGCCTGGGGTCGGCGGACGGCGGGCTCCGTGACCCTCAAGGGCCAGCCCCATGATGCGCCGACGCCGGGCGACTCGATCCGGCGCGGCCTGGTGATGGTGACCGAGGACCGCAAGAAATTGGGCCTGGTCCTGGATGAATCCATCGGCTTCAACATGTCCCTCTCATCCTTAGAGCGCTTCGCCAAGAAGGGACTGCTGGATGCCTCGGCAGAATTCGTGACCAACCAGTCCTTCTTCCAGCGCCTGCGGGTCAAGGCCCCGGACCTCGAATCCCGGGTCGGCGGTCTATCGGGCGGCAACCAGCAGAAGGTGGTGATTGGGAAGGCGCTGATGACCGGGCCCTCGGTCGTGTTTCTCGACGAACCGACCCGGGGCATCGACGTTGGTGCCAAATTGGAAGTCTACGAACTGATCAACGAGCTAACCGCCGCCGGCAATGCCGTGGTGCTGGTGTCGAGCGAACTCCCCGAACTGATGGGCATGAGCGACCGCATCATCATGCTCGGTGAAGGTCGCGTCGGTGGCGCCTTCGTGCGGGGCCAATGCACGCCGGACCAGCTCCTCCACGCCGCCATCGCCGCCCACGCCGCGCCCCCTTCCAGGTAACCCGATGAAACGCCTGTCTATCCGCGACTTCTCCCTGGTGCTGGCTCTGGTGGCCATCGTCGCCTTCTTCACCATCCAATCGCCGGTCTACCTCGATCCGCGCAACCTCTCGAACCTGGCGGTGGAGTTCTCGATCATCGCCGTCCTGGCGTTGGGCGTGTTCCTGATCCTGCTGCCGGGCCAGACCGATCTATCGACGGGCTCGGGCGTGGGCCTGTTTGGCGGCGTGGCCGCCGTGCTGATCTACAACCAGGGCTGGCCAGCCCCGGCGGCCATGGGCGCAGCGTTTGTCGGAGCCGTGGCCCTGTGGGCCCTGATGGGCCTGCTGATCGTCAAACAACGGATCCCGGCCTTCATCATGACCCTCGCGGGCATGCTGGTGTTCAAGGGCCTGCACTGGGCGACCATCGAAAACAGCACCATCCCGGTGAAAGTCGGAGCCCAGGACAACCTGTTCTCGTCCCTCACCACCTGGTACCTGCCCCCGTCCGCTGGCTGGGCGGTGGTGGCCGTGGCCGTGGCGGCCCTTGGCTGGGCGGCCCTGCGGGCCCGGGCCCGCCGCATCGCCCACGGCCTGACGGTCGAGGACCGCGACACCGCCTTCGCCGGCTGGCTGATTCCCGTCCAGCTGTTGATCCTGCTGGTGGTGGTCCTCAACCAGTTCAATGGGGTGCCCCTGCCGATTTTGCTCCTCGGCGTCACCGCCGTGGCGGTCTTCATCCTGACCCGCCACACGCCCTTCGGCCGACACCTCTACGCCATCGGCGGTAATGCCGAGGCCAGCCGCATCAGCGGCATCCCGGTTGAGCGGACCATCGTCATCGCCTTCGCCCTGTGCGGCGTGACGGTGGCCGCCACCGGCTTCCTGCAGACGGCCTACGCCGGCGCCAGCACCAGCACCATTGGCCAGTTCCTGGAACTCGATGCCATCGCCGCCTGCGTCATCGGTGGCGTCAGCCTGGCGGGCGGCAAGGGCACCGTCGGCGGCGTGCTGTTTGGGGCCCTGATCATGACCGCCCTGCTCAACGGCATGACCCTGTTGGCCGTCGACCCGGAACTGAAGTTGATCGCCCGCGGCCTGGTCCTGGCCCTGGCGGTGTGGATGGACGTGGCCCTGTCCAAGCGTCGCTGAGGGACGCCAAACCCGGATTCAGGTGGCCAGGGCCTCGGCGGCCGCCAGACCACTGAGGGCGGCGCCTTCGATGCGCGGCCGGTCGCCGAAGCCGTCGCCCGCCAGCAGAAACGGCGACGGCGCGGGGAGGCGCAGGAACTCCTCGGTCTCGGTGCGGATGGGCAGACTGTACTTCCAGCGGTGCAGGACCTCCACTTCCGGCAAGGCTGGCCAACGGACCCCAAGGCGGGTCAGGGCGGCCCGGGCCGCGTCCCGCAGGGGCGGCAGCAGGAGCGCGGGATCCACCGCCTCGGCCTTGGCGCTCCAACCGCCGGTGGCGTGGACCACCAGCACTTCCCCTGTCGTCGTCACGCCCTTGGCCCGTTGGGAGGCCATCCAGCCCAGGGGTAGGCTGGGATCCTCGATCCGCACCCCGCCAGGAGCGGGCAGGATCGCCTCCATGGCATGGGGCCAGGCCATCAACAACGCATGACAGGGCTGGTAGGCAATCCGCGTTAAGGCCTCCGGCACCGGGAGGCCACTGGCCATCAGGAGGGCGGCGGCCTGGGGGCCCGGCAGGGTGCAGATGATGGCCTCGGCGTTTACCTGTTCCTCGGGGCCCGTCGATGCGCCACGCACCGTATCCCCGGGGACCAGGGCCACGATCCATCCACCCTCCGGGGCGGGATCCAGGTGGGTGACGGTGGTGAACGAACGGACCTCCAAGCCCTCGGCAAGGTTCGCTCCCAAGGTCCGGAAGCCCCCGGGGGCGCACCACCGGGGATGCCCATCGGCGGCCACCACGCCCCCGGCGGTCAAAACGGGGAATCCGTCACACCAGCGACGGACCTGACCAGCCCGCTCCCAACCCTCCACCAACGTGGCGAAACGCGGATCCCGGACCGACAGGAACTGCGCTCCATGATCACAGGCCAAGCCTCCGACACTGCGGGTAGCCAGGCGCCCCCCAGGATGTCGGCCCTTGTCGATGACCAGGGCACGCCAACCGGATTCCTGGACGCGGCGGGCAGCCACGAGACCGGCCACCCCCGCCCCGATGATCAAACAAGTCCGCATGGCCCGATGTTCCGCCCTGGAGCCGTAGGCCGCAAGGTCAGAATCCGTCCCATGAACGCCCTCGCCGCCTGTTCCAGCCCCTACCTGCGTCAGCATGCGGAGAACCCCGTGGCCTGGGTGCCCTGGTCCTCTGAGGCCTTCGCCGAGGCCCGTCGGCGGGAGGTGCCGGTACTGGTATCAATCGGCTATGCGACCTGCCACTGGTGCCATGTGATGGCCCATGAGTCGTTTGAGGACCCGGCCACGGCCGCCCTGATGAATAACGCGTTCGTCTGCATCAAGGTCGACCGCGAGGAGCATCCCGAGGTGGACGCCATCTACATGGATGCTGTCCAGGCCCTGACCGGCCACGGCGGGTGGCCTCTCAACGCCTTCTGCGACCACCAGGGCCGCCCCTTCCATGCCATGACCTATGCGCCTCGGGCCGGGTGGCAGCGGCTGGTGGAACACTTGGGGCGCCTGTGGCGGGACGACCGGCCCCGGATTCTCAACGCCGCGGCCGAAATCGCCCGCCACCTGGAGGATCCGGTGGCCGAACCCGGCAATCTGCCGTCGGACCTCCTTGAACGTCTGGCGGATCAAGTCGCTCGGGCCTGGGACGACGAGCATCCGGGGCTGGGCTGGAACCCGGCCAAGGCCCCGAAGTTTCCGCCCTCGCAACTGCTCAATCTGGCGGTCACCGGCGACCAGCCGGATCTCGCCGCGCACGCCGTCCTGATCCTGGAAGCGATGCAGGACGGCGGCATCCATGACCGGGTCGGGGGCGGCTTTCACCGCTACAGTGTCGACCGTGCCTGGCGAATCCCGCATTTTGAAAAAATGCTGTACGACAACGCCCAATTGATCGCGGCCTATGCAGTGGCTGGGGCGCGCTGGGGGCGGGCGGATTTCACCCGGACCGCCATCAACGCCGGCGATTACCTGCTGCGGGACCTCGCCATCGCCGGTCCGGGGGACCTGACCGCCGGCCTGGCCAGCGCTGAAGACGCCGACGATCCGGATGGCGAGGGCTCGTTCTACGCCTGGAGCCCCGAGGCCCTGGCCGTCGCCCTGGGCCCGGTGATCGGCCCCCGCCTGGCCGCCGAGTGGGACCTGGCGCCAGGTGAACCCGAGATCGGCCCTAATGGCCATGCGGATCCAGTGACCAGCCATATTCCCCATCCCCGGGGCGTCGGCCTGGGGGCAGATCCCCAGGCCCGGCGGGCTTCGTGGGAAAGCTACCTACCGCTGCTGCGGGCCCTGCGGGCCGGCCGACCCCGGCCGATCCGCGACGACAAGGTGCTGACCGACCAGAACGGCCTGGCCCTGGAGGCCCTGGCGACCCTCGCCCGCCTGACCGGGGAGGAACGGTTCATCACCGCCACCCGGACCCTGGCGGCCTTTGTGCAGACCCGACACACCCCCGAGGGCCTGCTTCGCCTACCCCACCGGCCCGCGGTGCTGACGGATTACGCCGCCGCCGCCCATGGTCTGATCGCCGCCTTCAATGCCCTCGGCGATCCGACCTTGGTCGATGCCGCCGAGCGCATCATCAGCGAAGCCACCGAGCGCCTGGCCGCCCCCGATGGCGGCTATTTCATCGCCCCCGCCGGCCGGGAAGACCTGATCCGCCGGGGCCGCGAGGCCCACGACAACGCCTGGCCATCGGGACAGAACCATCTGGCCCTGGCGGCGGTGCGCCTCCACCACCTGACGGGCGAAGCCCGCTGGGCGGCCGTGGCCGAGGGGATCTTCGCCGCCACCGCCGCCACCGCGAGCCAGGCGCCCTCGGCCTGCGCCACCCTGCTCACCGCGTGGCGCGATGCCCGGCGCGGAGCCCGGATCGCCGTTGTGGTGGGATCAGACCTGCTGGCGGCGGCCCGCCGGAGTCTGGACGGACAGACCCTGGTGGTGCCCAACACCATCGACCGGCCCTGGCCATGCCTGACCGGCCGCCGGGAACTGACGGACTCCCAGGTCCTGGTGTGCCACGGCACCACCTGCCGACTCCCCGCCAGGACGCCGGCGATGGTCGCCACGGCCTTGAGCCCTGATGGCGTGTAGGGATGCTGAACTGTTGCTGAACGGGCCGTTGCACCTTCCGAAACGGGGTCCACGGTGCTTCTACCGGGCTCGCACCCGCTGCCTAAGGCCTGAGGGCTTATCCGTCGTTGCGGAAACTCCGGCGGGTCAGGCGCAACTTCAGGACTTTGGCCGCAATCACGGACTTTTCCTCCAGGGTCAGTTCCCGGTCGTGATTCGGGGGCGGCAGGGGCGCGTACTTGATGGCCTCCGCCTTTTCCACCAGGGCCCTGGCGGCCGCCAGGGCTTTGACGCCCAGGTTGCGGGGTTTCTGGATCCGCCAGCCATCGTCATCGAATTCCAGCAGGATGTCGCCGGCGGCCTCGAACTCGACCATCGTCAGGGTGCGTTTCTTCATAGGAGTCCATCAAGGACGCGGAGAACCGCATCGGTGGCGCCGCCGGGGGGCGGCAAGTTGGGTGCCGGGATGCGCCCGGCGAGGGCGTCATCCACGGCCGGGGCCAGGTCATCAAGGGTTGCGGCCCCCCGGCTGATGCCCATCCGGCTGTAGGGAGCAAACGGCGTATTGGCGCTGCCATCGAAGGTCACCACCGGCCTGCCGAGGAGGGCCGCCTCAAGGCCGACGGTGCTGGTCATGGTGACCACCACCTCCGCCAGGGCGAGGGTTGCCGCTAAGTCATCGGCCCGGGTGCTGTGGGCCACCTGGGGCCCCTCGGGCGGCAGGTCGTACTGGTCGTTGGGGTGCGGACGGATCACCAGCAGCCGGGTCGGATCCGCCGCCAGGGTCGCCAGCAGGGCCGCTTCCACCCGGCGCGGCAGCTGCGGATCCTGGGACTCCGGCTGACTGGCCCACAGGATGACGCGGCGGCCGGACCAACCCCGGGCCTGGCGCAGGGCCTCGGCCCGCAGGCGCAGGTCGGGATCCCCCAGGCGGTCGAACACCGGATTGCCGGTGACGACCACCTCCTCCGGGCGTCGTCCCACCGTCAGCAGACGATCCCGAACCCCGGGCATCGGCACGCACACCCGGGTGGCAAAACCCACCTGACCAACCCAGGCCTCTTCCGACAATGCAAACAGATCGACCACGCACACCGAGGGCACGCCGAGGCTTCCAGCCGCCTCAAGGGCCGCCCGCTCAGCCCGGGGGGCGCTGGTGGACAGCACGAGATCGGGGTGCAGGTGGGTGATGGCCCGCACCAGGGTTGGGCGCGGTAGAAAGGCGGCGCGGCCTTCGGCGGCGTAGCGCCGGGCCGCCCCGGCCTCGCCCTCGGCCGTCACCAGATCACGGTAGGAACAGCCCAGGTAGGCGATGGATTCCGCTTCGGGAACCAAGGGATTCGCCGCCAGGCCCTCAACCAGGCGCTGACCATGCCGCCGGGAGTCCGCATCCTCGACCGGCAGGTCCCGCAGACCAACAACCGGAATGCCCCGGGCAACACCGGTGGCGGCGGCGGTGGTCAGGGCCAACACCGTGACCCGCCAGCCGGGCCGGGCGCGCAGGCGTTCGATGACCGGCAGCAGGGCATTGATGTGGCCGCCTCCGTAGGCGACGGCGAGGACATGGGGCATGGGGCGGCAGAGCGTAGCGACGGCGGAAGTGGGAGCCACCGAGGGCGCCCGGTTGCCCGAGCCCAGGGTGGGGCATCAGGGAACGCACCTTGGGAGGCGGATCGACTTCCGCCCAAGGCTGGCTCGATGAGCACCATCCCGGTCCGACCAGGCCGTGGTTGGGTCAACGATGCGGCTACCTGGTTCAACCTGGAGGAGTTCTTCCGGTGGCTCCTGGAAAGTCGGAACGGAAACACCATCCTCCCCCGATGATGTATACTCATGGCCACCTCCCTGGCACCTCGGTCCCAGACCCGTACCCCTGACGACCGGAACGCGCTGGCCGAAGCCCGCTCATTGACCACCGACCCCCTGCTCCGGAACCCCCTATGCCACGCCCTGCCCTGACCCTCGCGACCCTCCTGATTCTCGGGGCCACCCTGCCCGCCGCTGATCCCACCGGCGCTCCCTCCCCCGCGACCGAATCCGTCCCAGGCTCGACGACGGCAGTGGTGACGGGTCGGCCGGCCCTGTGGGATCTCGCGGCCCTTGAACGGGCGCGCACCGCCGCCCGCCAGGGGGATGACCAGGTGGCCCCGGCCCTTGGGAATCTGGTGCGGGCCGCCGAGCGGTGGCTCGGCAAGCCCTTGGAATCCGTCATCGACAAGGTTGGCAAAGTCCAGATACGTGAGGGTGAAGATCCCCACGACTTCCGCAGCGTCTCCATCTATTTCTGGCCCGATCCCACCGATCCGGCGGCGCCCTGGATCAAGCGCGATGCAGACCGGAACACGGAGGCGGTGGTAAAATACGATTCCGACCGTCTCAGCCGGGCGACCGAGCGCATTCGTGACGGTGCCCTGGCCTGGTGGTTCACGGGCCGGACCGAACTTGCCGAAGATGCCGCCCAGCAGCTTCGGCACTGGTTTTTGGCTCCCGCCACCCGGATGAACCCCAACCTCAAGTATGCCCAGTTCATCCCCAATGTCCGTGGCGAAAAGGGCAATGCCCATGGCCTCATCGACACCTGGAAACTGGTGGAGATGCTCTCGGCCCTGAGCCTCCTGGAGCAGGGGCCCTTCCTGACCGCCGAGGACCGGGCCGGAATGCGGAAATGGGTGGCCGACTACCGGGAGTGGTTCCTGACCAGCGACCTTGGCCGGGCCGAAGCGGCCGCGTCCAACAATCACTCGATCTACTACGACATGCAGGTGGTCGCCTTTTCTCACTACCTGGACGATCAGGCCCACGTCCGGCAGGTGTTGGGCGACATCGGTCCGAAGCGCATCGCCGCTCAGGTGGAACCCGATGGCAGCATGCCCCGGGAACTGGCGCGACCCATCGCCTTCACCTACACCTGTTGGAACCTCGCCCCCCTGGTGCGCATGGCGGCCATGGAACGGCACGCCGGAGCACCCTCGGGAATCTGGGCGTGGTCGTCCCCGGATGGGCGGTCCCTGGCCAAGTCCATCTCCTGGTTACTTACCTTCACCAACGGCGCCACCTGGACCTGGGGCCGAGCCTCCGACCCGGTGAATCCGACCACCATCGCCCGCCTGGTGTGGATCCTGGTCCGTAGCGGCACAGCTCCGGAGTTGGCCTCAGCTCTCGACACGCTCAGCCTGCCGAAGGACGACCGCCTCCGACTGCTCTATCCCCAGTGAGGGCCCCGCAGCCCCTCGCCCACGGAGGGGCCGCACGCAACCACCTCGCCTCATCGAACGCCGAACCCCATCCTCCCCCCGCTGACGGGGGGGAGGATGGGGTTCGGCGTTCGGCGTTATCAGGCACCCCACCCCTCAAGGACGGGCCGCCCACCCTTCCAACAGCGCCTTGGCCTCAGCGACCCCATAGACCTTCTGCTTGGCATTATCGGCACCCGCCAGGACCCAATAGGTCATGCCGGCGTCAGACACATCGTAGTAGGGAACGGGGTGCTTGTCGTCGCGGAAGGTCAGGGTGGAGGCCGAGGCCCACATCCATTGCAGATCGGCGTTGGCGGAATCCCGCAGCCAGTACCAGTCCGGCGTGTTCTTGCCGTCCGAGCCATCCTGCCATTTGGACTGGAACGCAATACGGTGGGCTTTCACGCCCAGGGCTTTGACGTCTTCCCAGGTCCGTCGCAGGGGCGCATTGGGCCCGGCATCCGCATCGCCCTTGTCCATGGTGGTGACATGCCGGTCATTCCAATCCGAGTGGGAAACAGCACGGATGAAGGGCCGCTTAGCGGGATCCACCGCGTCAATGCAGCGCCAGGCCGTTTCCATCGGACCACTGCAAATGAACCACAGGGGGTCGGTGGCGGACGAACGCTCGGCCTCGGTCTTGAAGTTGAGGATGGCCTGCTCCAGCTGGGCCGCATCCGTAAGGTCGAAAAACGGCGCCTTCAAGGCGAAGCGGGAACGACCATCCTCGGCGATCTTCCGCATGGTGGCAGCCATGGTGGCACTCGATCGGCCCAGGTGGTTGTTGTAGTCCAGGTGCACCAGGCGGTCCCCCTGACCCGCCGCCGTGATGAGGGCCAGGTTCATGGCCAGAGCCCCGTGATCATCCCGATCGTGGAGATTGCCATCGTGGGTGATGGCGATCCGCCCACCGGGGAACGGCAATTCCACGGCGGGAAGCAGGCTGACGGTGGCAAGGACGGAGAGGAGGAGACGCATGGGAAGTCCTGGGGGTGGGACGCGGAAGGTGACGTGCGGAGTGGGGATCACCACCACCCAGCAATCCACCGTGAGGCGTTTCATGGGTAGGTGGCCCTGACGGCCGCGATGACCGTATGCCGGACACGTAATCCCGGTGACGGGCGTTTTCCTGGTCCGGTTTCCACGGCGGGAATCTCCGTCGTGTGATACGGATACCTGCACATCACGCCGTGGCGGAACACCGATCCTGAGGACCTCCGCCGGGCGGGACCTCACCCTGCGGCGGGACCCCGGGTTGGCACCGGGCCAGTGGATTCCCGGACAACCAGGGTCGGTGGAAGCACCAGCTCCCGTCGACCGGGATCGACCTCGCCATGGATGAGATCGAACAGCTCGTGACAGGCCCGTTCGGCCATGGCCACCATCGGCACCACGACACTGGTCAGGCCCACCAGGGCAGCGGCCTTGAAGTCGGAGCCACATACCAGACTGAGGTCCTGGGGAGCTCGCAAACCCCGTCGGCGGAGTTCCGGCACCAAGTGGACCGCCAGTTGGTTATTATAAGTGACGATGGCCGTCACGTCCTCGGCCAGGGCGCGGTCAATGACGGTGGCCGCATCGCCACGGCACCACCGCAACTCCAGATTCCGCCGGGAAAGGGCCCGATGGAAGGCCTCCAGGCGTTCCACCTCACTGCTGTGGGACCGGGGACGATCGTCAATATCCGCGTACAGCAGACGGTGGTGCCCGAGTCCGAACAGATGCTCGACCACCAGCTCCTGACCGATGCCCTCATCAGACCACACGTGGGGGACCGGGAGATCCGCCCGATCATTGAGGATGACCATCGGCAGGGTGAAGGGGATCCGAGGATCGGGATCCCCCGGGGGCAGGTAGGGGATCAGCAGGCAACCGTCCATCGGATGACGATTGAGGAGGTGACGCAGGTCATCCCAGGTCGAGGCCGACAGCAACTCCAGGCGGCACCCCTCATCCGCCACCAATTGGCCAAGTCGCTCGGAGAGGGGCTCATAAACGGCATGGTTCGGCGGAGCCATGGTGCCGTAGACGACGGCGATGACTCCGGAGCGGCGACCTCGACGGGGACGACGCACCGGATCGAGTTCGTATCCAAGCTCCTGAGCCGCCCTTAAGACCCGCGCCCGGGTCTCCGACGAAATGGGGTAGGCTTCGGAACGACGACCCAACACCTTGCTGACCGTTGATACCGCGACATCGGCGTGGCGGCTGATGTCGTAGATGGTCGGCTGACGACCCGCGGGGGGAGGAATGGGTGAGGACGCCATGGGATCACGTCCCATGGTCCACGCCCTCCCTCAGACGCCAAGAGCCTGACTGACCTGGGACCAGACCTGTGGGTGGGACGGGTCCGGCCCGCTCCGAGACCCGACCCCCAAGCCTTATGGACGATCCACGGGGACGACATCGACCTGCATCTGAAGATCCTCACCGCTGGTCGGCGTGACTTCCCAGGCCACCAGACTGCACTGGGGATTCGCCCGCTCATAGGGCTTCCGCGGGCGGGAAATATCCTCAACCAGCCACCGCCCCGGCAGGGCACTGACCCCAGAAAGCAGGAGCGTTTTTCCATCCTGCTCCAGGGACAGGCCCGCGGGAGTTGTGGTAACCTTCGCCCGGGTAACCATTTGCCAGCGGACGGCCGCCGGACCGTTTAGCTTGGTATAGACATCGGTGATGCGCAGGGCCCGCCGCTCGCGAAATTCCAAGGTTCGTACCACGTTGGACGCCGCACCGGCGTAGAGGTTGGTCAGGTCGAGACGGATGGTGGGCGACGACCCACCCAAGTCCTGCGCGGTCAGGGCCGCCGAGGCCGTGACCACCGGATCGACCCCGGCGATCTGAGGTATCGCGTGGGAGGCCGCCGACATCCGGAATACCTTCCAGCGGTCGGAATCCTGGTCCATTTTCCAAATACCAAGTCCCTCCTTCTCAAGTTTGAAGTAGTCTTCCTTGCCCAGATCGACGGACCACCGAATGGCGTCCGTTTCATAGATGAACGACCCCACATCCTGGTGGCCGTGGTTGGCCATCGGGCTCCCGCCCTTGACGGCTAAGTAGGATCCCGGCCCGCGCAGGATGGCCACCGGGGTGTCCCCTCCGGCGAGGTACTGGGCCGGGGGCTCGCCCCCGGGGGCAGGGCTATCCAGGCTCCATAGCAGCCCCGCCGCCAAGAGCCGTTCTCGCGCGGGGACCTTCGTCAGGTCCGGGGCCATCCAGGGCGCCTGCAGGCGGCGGGCAAACCAGGCCTGGGCCATAAATGATGGGGCCGTTTCGACTCCATCACCATAGTTGAACAGCCCTCCGCTGGGGCCCCGAACCTGGGCAATGTAGGTCCCCGAGGCCAGCAAGCCGGGAGCCTGATCAAGACCATGAGCGTACCCCGTGGCACTGGTGATCCCCTCGGCAAGCAGCAAGAGAAACGAGGTGCCGTAATCCCAGTAAAGCGGCCCCTCTTCATAGGCCCCGTCGGGCCCATACGCCAGCAGGGCCTGGGGCACATCGCGGAGGGCTCGGGTGATGACCGTCGAGGATGCGGCCGGATCCGTCTCGGCGATGGCCAGTGCTCCCAGGACTAATCCCCCATGACAGACAGGATTCCAGTTATTGCGATTTTTGGCCCAGTAGGGCGGTGCCGCGAGGAACTTTGACAACCCATGACGCTGAATCGCGTCAATCGCTACCTGGCGCACCTCGGGAGTGAGGCCCTCCCAGGTCCAGTCATAGGCCAGGGCCACGGCGGCGGTCATCTCGCCGACATCAAGGAAATGGGAGGGATTCCAGTCACTGAAGCCCGCTACCCGTTGGAGGTCAGCCACCACCGTCGCCAGGAACTCTGGACGGCGGGTCAGGCGCCAGGCCAGGGCGACACAGGACAGCCGTTGCAGATAGGTCCTCGACACGGTCAGGAGGCGACGCCCCTCCATGACCCGCTCCGGACCCGGCTTCTGCACGGCCTGTTCCGCCGCCGCCAGCACCATACCCCACATGTGGGCCGAGGGGCTTCCGGGTTCGAGTCGGCCCAGCCGGTCCTCGATGGCGGGTGTGAGCAGCAATCGCGGGTGCTCCCGCACCGCCACCGACTGCTTCTCAATCTGGAGGAATACCTCCGCTCCGCGCACCTCCTGGTGGAGCGACCCCAGGATCGCCAGGCTGAGAAGGATTTTACCAAGGGGAGGCAACATGGGGATCTCGCAGGGAGTGACAGGGCACGGCATCCAACCGATGCGGGAGGGTAGAGAACGCGCGGGCCACATCATCCGAGTATGGACGCCGTTACAGGTTTCCCTGCGGGTTTCCCGAACGGCCTAACCCCGCCCCGATGAGACACGGGCGGACCAGGCGTCTGCGACCATGGTCCGCAGCAGGGCCGCATCGTCGATCAGGCAGGCGGGATCGTCCTGAACCACGAACTCCAGCCCGGCGGCCATCGGTCCAGCCCCGGTGAGGATCCCCAGCCAGGTGCGCCACGCCTGCTCGCGAAAGGCCAGGGGATGGCGCTCGGCCATCGGCCACCAAGAGAAGACATGGACATGGACGATCCACGGCAGGGCCTGGCGCAGGTCTGCCGTGGCGTCGTCGTCGGACTGGCCCTGGTGCGGTTGCCAGATGGTGCGGAAATTGGGCCGGTCGACGGCGCGCAGAAATGCCAGGCTTGCCGCTGCGCAATCCGTGAGGGTCCCGCCATGCCATTCCGTGGCGATAATGATGCCCTCTTGGCGGGCCAGATCGGCGATCTCCTGGGCCTCCGCGACCATGGCCTGCCGTTCCCCATCCGAGATGGCGGCGCTGCCCCGATTGCCGACCCACACCCGGATCAGGGGGGCTTCGAGGACCTTGGCAGCCGCCAGAACCTCCGGAAATGTCGCGGCTCCCGGAACCTGCACTCCCAGGCGGAAATAGCTCCCATAGGCACAGACGGACAAGCCAGCGGCCCGGGTCAGATCCCGAACCCGCCGGACGGCGTCGAGGTCCCGGGGCGGGGCGTGGATATCCGCTCCCCACTCGATGGCCGCCAGACGATGGGCAGCCGCCAGGCGGACGACCTCTTCGGCCGGCAGGGAGCGGAACGTCACCGAAAGCAATGCGGGGGTGATCATGGATGACCCGATGTCTGTGCGGGCAGCCGGCCGGGTTGCGGTGTGCAGGAGGCGTCAGGGCCAACGGGGATTCCCCGGGCGAAGAGACCCACCATCGGTCTCATGCGCGGACCACCAATTCCGCCGGATCGACGCGATAACGCAGGGGCTGACCGGCCAACCAACGACCCGCCTCCTCAATCATCATGTCGGCCATTCGGCGGACTTCGTCCCCCATGCTGCCGGCGATATGGGCAGACAGGTGGATGTTCGGCAGGTCAAACAGGGGGCTGCCGGGAAGGGGTGGTTCCGGGTGTTGGACATCGAGCAGGGCGGTCAGGTCCGTTCGGCGCTTCAGGACCTCGATCATCCCGGCTTCGTCCACCTGCGCCCCCCGCCCGGTATTGATAAAGACCGCATCCGGCCGCATCGATGCAAAATGGGCTCCGGTGATCACCCCTTGGTTACTGCGCTTATCCGGCAGGTGATTGCTCACGATGTACCCGACCTGGAAGGCTTCTTCCAGGCTGACCAGGCGGTCAATGCCGAGGGCCTTCACTTCGGCCTCGGGTCGGGCGGCCAGGTAATTGCTGACCGCCACCACCCGCAAATGGACGGACTTGAGCAGGGTCAAAAGATGCCGACTGATGGCGCCAACCCCTAAAAGGGCAACGGTTTCTCCGTAAACCCCCCGGCAGGGGGTCACGGCACTCTGCCACGTCCCCTGACCGCAACGACGGGTATTGGCAAAGTAATTTTTAGCCCCGAGCACGATCTGGGCGAAGCAAAATTCTGCCACTGGGATGGCATTGGCCTCTACCGCCGAGCAGATGGTGATGCCCCGTTGGATCAGGGGGTCGGCAAACTTGGTGACCGATCCCGAGGCATAAAACACCACCTTCAGCTTGGGCAGGCGGTCCAATTCCGCTTCCGTAAGCTTCGGCATGCCCCAGGTCGAGAAGAGGATTTCCACGTCGGCAAGCTGGGACGACTCCTGGGCTAGGTTCTGGGATGTCAGCAGGACGGGATGAAGCTCCCCAAGTTGCCGAATCCGCGCAAGACGATCCTCCCCATACACATAGGGAATAATGGGAGAGGCCACCCAAGCAGGCTGATCCGCCAAAATGGCGATGGTAGCACGGGGCATGGGGGAATCTCCGCAGGATGCATGCGCATCGGAGTACCCGTCCTGGGGTTTGGCAATACCCGAACCGACCGGACCAGGAGAACCCCTTGAATCTGTGTTTATATATCATATATCGATGCCACAGGAACCGCATTCATGTCCATCCGCACCATCGGCATCATCCTCAACGGCGTCACCGGCCGCATGGGAACCAACCAGCACCTCGTCCGCTCGATCCTGGCGATCATGAAGCAGGGTGGCATCAAGGTCAGCGACGACCTGACCATCATGCCCAAGCCGATCCTGACGGGGCGCAATGAGTCCAAGCTGAAGGCCCTGGCGGATAAGTACTCCGACGCCCAGGTCGGGAAGATCGCCTACACCACGGACCTGGATAAGGTGCTGGCCGACGCCTCCTACGAAGTGTTCTTCGACTCCTCCGGCACCCTCCAGCGCGCCGCCTTCGTCGAGAAGGCCGTGAAGGCCGGCAAGGCCATCTACTGCGAAAAGCCCACGGCCATCACCACCGACGAGGCCCTGCGCCTGGCCAAGGTCTGCGAGGACGGCGGCGTGAAGAACGGCGTGGTCCAGGACAAGCTGTGGCTGCCCGGCCTGCGTAAGCTCCAGATGCTGAAGGAGCAGGGCTTCTTCGGCGACATCCTGTCCGTGCGCGGCGAATTCGGCTACTGGGTGTTCGAGGGCCACGTGGCCGACCAGCAGGCCCAGCGCCCGTCGTGGAACTACCGCGCCGAAGACGGCGGCGGCATGATCATCGACATGCTGTGCCACTGGCGCTACGTCATCGACAACCTCTTCGGCAATGTGAAGTCCGTGTCCTGCGTCGGCGCGACCCACATTCCGACCCGTGTCGACGAGCAGGGCAAGACCTACAAGTGCACCTCCGATGACAGCGCCTACTCCACCTTCGAGCTGGAGAACGGCATCCTGTGCCACTTCAACAGCTCGTGGAACGTACGCGTGCGCCGCGACGACCTCCTGACCATCCAGGTGGACGGCACCAAGGGCACCGCCGTGGCCGGCCTGCGCGACTGCTGGGTCCAGCACGTCAGCGCCACGCCCAAGCCCGTGTGGAACCCGGACATCCCCCAGCCCATCAACTTCTACGAAGGCTGGTCCAAGGTGCCCGAGGCGACCACCTACGACAACGCCTTCAAGATTCAGTGGGAGCTGTTCCTGAAGCACGTCGTCGTTGGCACCCCCTTCCGCTGGACCCTGCGCGAAGGCGCCAAGGGCGTGCAGCTGGCCGAGGCTGGACTGCAGTCGTGGAAGGAGCGGAAGTGGGTGGATCTCGCGAAAATCTGAGGCGGAGCCTCAGATTTGTCCGGGGTCCGGGGTCCGGGGTCCGGGGTCATGCGACCCCCTTGTCCCGCTGATCATTCCAAGCCCAGCTCCCGATCCTCGAACATCGCCAACAATTCGGCCGTCATCACCATTCTTGTCTTTGACCCCGGACCCCGGACCCCGGACTAAAACCCATGCACGACCTCTCCCGCCTGTCCGTCCACACCATGACCACCAAACCCTGGGGTCTGGAGGACGCCTGCCGCCACTTCGCCGAGGCCGGCATCCCGGCCATCACGGTGTGGCGGCAGGCCATCGCGCCCCTGGGGGTCAAGCGGGCGGCGGAGGTCGTGAAGGCCAGCGGTCTGCGGGTGACGGCCCTGTGCCGGGGCGGGTTTTTTCCCGCCCTGGATGGGGCCGGGCGTCAAAAGGCCCTGGATGACAACCGTCAGGCCATCGACGAGGCCGCCGCCATTGGCGCCCCGTCGGTGGTCCTGGTGTGCGGCGCCGTGCCGGGCCTGTCCCAGGCGGAGTGCCGTAAGCACATCGCCGACGGCATCGCCGCCGTCCTGCCCCACGCCCGCGCCTGCGGCGTGCGGCTGTCCATCGAGCCCCTCCATCCCCAGTACGCCGCCGACCGTTCGGCGGTGACCACCATGGCCCAGGCCCGGCGCCTGTGCCAGCAATTGAATGCCGCCGGACGTGCGGACGTCGGCATCGCCGCCGATGTCTACCACATCTGGTGGGATGATCAGGTCGAAGCCGAAATCGCCGAGGCCGGACGCCTGGGCATCCTCCATGCCTTCCACGTCTGCGACTGGAAGGTCCAGCAGAGCGATGTCCTCAACGACCGGGGCCTCATGGGCGAAGGCGTCATCGACATCAAGCACCTGCGGGCCTGCGTCGACGCCGCCGGCTTCACCGGCGACATCGAGGTGGAGGTGTTCTCGAACACCCACTGGGCCACGGACCAGCACCAGTACCTGCAGAAGATCATCGCCGCCTACCGCGCCCACGTCTGAGGATCCCCATGACCATCCCCGTCGCCCTCGTCACTGGTGCGTCCCGCGGCCTCGGCCGTGGCATCGCCCTCGAACTCGCCAAGGCCGGTTGGAGCGTCGGCATCAACTACGCCGGGAACCGCGCCGCCGCCGAGGAATGCGCCGCCCTGTGCGCCGCCGCAGCCCCCTCCCGCGAGCAGCGCTTCGTGCCCCTCCAGGGCGACATCGCCGACAGCGCCTCCCGCGCCCAGCTCCTCGCGCAGCACCTCCAGGAATTCGGCCGCATCGACAACCTGGTGAACAACGCCGGCATCGCGCCCAGCGTGCGGGCCGACATCGTCGAGGCCGGGGAGGACAGCTTCGACCGCCTGGTGTCGACCAACACCAAGGGCCCCTACTTCCTGACCCAAGCCGTGGCCAAGCACTGGCTGGCGGCAGCCAAGGATGATGTGGCCGTGCGCTACCGCTCGATCGTCTTCGTGACCTCCATCAGCGTCCACACCGCCTCTACCGCCAGGGGCGATTACTGCATCTCCAAGGCGGGCGTGGCCATGGCCACCCAGTTGTGGGCCAGCCGCCTGGCGGCGGACGGCATCAACGTCTACGAAGTCCGCCCGGGCATCATGAAGACGGACATGACCGCCGGAGTGACCTCCAAGTACGATGCCCTCATCGCCCAGGGCCTGGTGCCCCAGGCCCGCTGGGGCACGGGCGAGGACGTGGGCCTGGCGGTGAAGGCCCTGGCGAGCGGCGACTTCCCCTTCTCCACCGGCGCCGTCCTCGACGTCGACGGCGGATTCCAGCTGCGGAGGCTCTGATGTCGTCGGTCCCCCAGCACATCCTCGACGCCCTCACCCGGGTCGACATGCCGGGCATGACCCCGGCCGCCGCCGCCAGCGAGTTCCTCGACCTCGACGGCCTGCGCGTGCCGGTGTTCCGTTGTGGCGCCCTGGTGGTGGGCAGTGGCGCCGCCGGTCTGCGGGCGGCGGTGGAACTGAAGCGCGGCGGCCTGGACGTGCTGGTGGCGACCATGAGCCCCTACGGTGGTACCTCCGCCTGCTCGGGCAGCGACAAGCAAACCCTGCACACCGCCGGCACCAGCCGGAAAGGCGATGACTTCGAGGAGCTGGCGAAGGCCCTCGGCGCCGGCGGCGGCATGGATGCGGACCAGGCCTACATCGAGGCCGTCGGCTCCATCAACGCCATGGCCGGCCTGCAGTACCTCGGCCTGCCCCTGCCCACGGACCGTTTCGGCGCCGCCCTGCGCTACCAGACGGACCACGACGACGTGGGCCGGGCCACCTCCTGCGGGCCGCGCACCTCGCGCCTCATGGTCAAGGTCCTGGCTGAGGAAGCCCTGCGCCTGGGCGTGCCCTTCCGCCGCCGCTGCGAGGCCGTCCACCTGCTGAAGGACGTCACCGGCGCCGTGACCGGCGTGGTGGCCGTGGACCGCGACCACGGGGCCAATCCCTGGGGCCTGTGCGTGATCCTCGCCGGCCGCACGGTGCTGGCCACGGGCGGCCCCGGCGAACTGTTCCGCGACAGCGTCTACCCGCGCCACTGCTACGGCAGCCTGGGCATGGCCCTGGAGGCCGGCGCCGAGACCTGCAACCTCACGGAATGCCAGTTCGGCATCGGCACCCGCCGCGAGGAGTTCCCCTGGAACCTCTCGGGGACCTACGTGCAGGTCATCCCACGCGTCTTCAGCCGTGATGCCCAGGGCGTCGAGCGCGAGTTCCTCGGCGACTGGTTCCGCACCACGCGGGAACTGGCCAGCAACATCTTCCGCAAGGGCTACCAGTGGCCTTTCCACGCCAGCCGCATGCTCGACTACCAGTCGAGCGTCGTCGATCTGGCCATCTTCCACGAGACCCGCCAGGGCCGCACGGTCTACCTCGACTTCCTGCGCAACCCCGCCCCGGTCCCCGGCGGCGCACCCTTCAGCCTCGATGACCTGGACCCGGATGTCCGCACCTACCTGGAGCGCAACCACGCCCTGCAGGAACGGCCCATCGACCGCCTGGTGCGCATGAATCCCCTGGCCATCGAACTGTACCGCATGCACGGCACGGACATCGCCCAAGCTCCCCTGCCCTTCAACGTCAACCACCAGCACCTCAATGGCGGCGTGGCGGTGGATGCGTGGATGCGCGCGAGTCTGCCCAACCTCTACGCCGTGGGCGAAGTGGCGGGCACCCATGGCGTGACCCGCCCCGGGGGCGCGGCCCTCAATGCGGGCCAAGTCGGCGGCCTGCGCGTGGCCACCCATTGCCGGGCCCATGGCGCCCCCGTGCCGACGCAGGTCCCCGACGCTGCCGTCGAGGCGGGCATTCGCACGGCCGTGACCCTGGCGAGAGGTGGACGGGGTCCTGCCACGGCCGCCCTACGCGACGAGATCCAGACCCGCATGAGCGACCATGCGGGCTTCATCTGCCCCGTGGACGGCATCGCCCCGGCCCTGGCCGCCGCCCGCACCCTGCGTCAGCGGGTGTTCACCGACGGCGTGGCCATCACCAGCCCCGAACGGTCCGCCGAGGCCTTCCGCTGGCGCCACCTGGCCCTGCTGTCGGAAGCCATGCTCCTGGCCCTGGATACCTACGTGGCCCGGGGCGGCGGCAGCCGGGGTGCCCGCGCCTACTGCGCCGGGGACGGGACCCGGCAACCCACGGCCCGCACCGTGGACACCGCCGCCTGGCGCTTCCGCGAGGAGCGGCCCGAGCATCGGGAGGAAAAACTGGTGGTGACCTGGGTCAGCCCATCCCTGGGGATTCAAACCCGGCACCTGCGCCAGCGCGAGGACCTGGACACCATCTTCTTCGAGAAGGACTGGGCCCATTTCCTTGGCGGCACCGTCTACGCGGATGAGTTCCGCCATCACGCGGTGGCGCTGCCCTCCGTCCCATCCCCATCCCCGGGATAGGTCACGTGACCCATGGGGCACCCCTCCACGGACAATGATGCCCCGCCTCATCGGACTAAGCAGGCCCGCATCACCCATGCCCTGCGGGAGGCCATCCTCAATGGCCACTTGGCCCCGGGGACGCGCCTGATCATTGATGGGCTGGCCCGACATTTTTCCGTCAGTCCGATTCCGGTACGGGAGGCCCTGCAAGCCCTGCGAGCGGAAGGCCTGATCGACATCACACCCCACACCGGGACCCTGGTGACCAGCCTCGACCTCTCCACCATGCCCGAGATTTTGGCCCTCCTGGAGGGCGTGGAGATGGCCACCTTCCGTCTGGCCGCCGAGCGGGCCAGGCCCGAAGACCTGACGGCGCTGGATGACCTGCTAACGGCCATGGAAGCGACCCGGGATGACCACCAGTGGGCGGAGCTCAACGCCCGCTTTCACGGGCATATCCCGGTCCTGGCCAAGACGCCCCGAACCCAGGAGATCCTCCAGCGGATCACCGTCGATTGGAATCGTTTACGCCGCTGGTTTTTCCACGACCATCCCCGGCGCGACCGGGACCATGCGAATGCCGAGCACCGGGCCATGGTGGACGCCCTCCGCCTCCGGGACGTGGAACACCTCGACGTGCTGGTTCGAGCGCATTACCGCGCCGTCCTGGCCCACTACGTGCGGAGTTGACCCGCCCCCCGCCCCGGGGCCAAGACCCCTCCGAGACTCCGCAAAAAACCGCACCCCGGCCTTGCGGCCGGGGTGCGGTGTGGCGGTGCCGTCGGTAAGCCGGGTCCTGTCGCGGACGATCATTTCTCTCCGCGCGGCGTCTCCGCCGCGCTCCAGCACCCGATTCGCCGGTCACGGACGCGGGCAGCGTCCCGGGTGGCTTCCCACCCTTTCCGGCATTCTGGGCTTGCTTCCCGTGGGGTTTGCAATGCGGCCTTCCTTACGGTCGGCCCGGTGGGCGCTTACTCCACCATTTCACCCTTACCTCCGGACCGAAGCCCGGCGGCGGTATACTTTCTGTTGTACTGTCCCTATCCCCCCGCCACGGGAGACGGCTGGATTTGCCAGCCACGGTGCCCTGTGAAGCCCGGACTTTCCTCGATCCCCCCGCACGCAGGCCTGAAGAACCGCGATCGTCTGACGGCGCGGCGGGAGTCTCGTCAGGCGCACAGTTCCGCAAGGCGGGAGCGGCAACGGCGGTACTTCTTGATGAAGGAACCGGGGCAGAACTCCGGGGAGAACAGGGCTTCCGGGTCCGCGTCGGTGATGACCCGTACCGCCACCTGGAAGTCGTAACAGCGGTCGATGAAGTGGACGAACCGCAGGGCCGCGTGGGGCGATTCGAAGGGTGCCAGGTCGCGCAGGGTCAGGCCGGTGAGCCGGGCGGCAAGGCGGCGCAGGTTGACCACCGGGATGCCCAGGAGCAGGCGATCCAGACCAGCCGCCGTGGTGTCGAGGACGCCGTCGCCCGCGGGCAGGGGCTCGGCGGCGGGGCCGAAACCCCGGGGCCTCCCGGTGCTGGCGACCGTCAGGCGGTAGTCGTTGCCGGGCACATGGACATCGGTGAAGGCCTGCTCGATGCGGGCCAGTTCATTGCGGAATAGATCGACGGCCATCCGACCCTGGCCGAGTTCCCCAGGGACCGTGTTGGAGGTGGTGATGATCCGCGCACCCTGCTCGATCAGGCCCCGGACCAGCAGATCCGCCAGGCGAGTGTTGGTCGGGTCATCCAGCTCGAATTCGTCGATGCACACCAGGTCGGCGCGCAGGAGTTTGATCGCCTCGCGGTGGCCCAGGAGGGTCATCAAGCTCATGGCTTCGGCGAAGGACAGGTAGCGTTTCGCCCCCACAGCGGCGTGGAAACACGACGACAGGAGGTGAGTTTTGCCGACGCCGAAGCCGCCATCGAGGTACAGCCCCGCCTTGCCCCGGCGGCCAAAGACTTTGCCGAGGAAGGTTTCCCGGTGGGCGGCAAAACGGCGGACGGTGGTCACCGCCTCGACCTGGCCAGGAATCGACGGATCCGTGCGGTAGGTGTCAAAGCGCTTGGTGGTGAAGCGCGGGGGCGGCACCAGGTCGCCGGGGGTCAGGGGGGCCAGCACGCCCGCCTTCAGGGCCTCCAGATCCATCAAATGGCCTCCGTCACCCAGCCCGTGCGCTTGGCCGCCTCGGTGCCGCACACCACGGCCTGGTGGCCACCGGTGGGCGGCATCCAGCGCGCGGCTGCAGCCCGGATATCGGCCGCCGTGACCCGCAAAACCCCGGCGCGGAAGGTGTCGAGGACCTCCGGGCTGGTGCCCTTCAGGCCGCCGGTGAAGCGGGAACGGGCCTCCCCCGCCGGGCTGCCGGGGGCATCAAGGGTGCCGATCACCCCCAAGACCGATTCCTTGAGCAGACGGTCCGTGGCCGGGCAGTCGGCCAGCCAGGTCAGGCCGGCGCGCATGTCGGTGTAGGTCGCTTCCAGGCGCGGATCGCGGTAACTGGTGAGGGCGATGGTGCCGGTGCCGCTGGCGAAACTGGCGCCGCCGCCATAGGCGCCGCCCCGCTCCCGCAGTTGGGGATGGAGGATTTCATTGGTCAGCAGGCGGGCGGCCACCGCCAGGGCGGGGGCATCGGCGTGGGTCAGGGGCGGGCCGGCGAACACCAGGGCGCAGTAATTGACGCCGGTGGCGGTGGTGAAAGCCGTGGGACCAGCGGCCGGTTGGGGCGTCGGGCGCCAGGGGTCAGAAGCCTTCCCGCCGATGGGCCAGGCCCGGCGGACCTCCGTCAGGAGTTCGTCCCGCTCGGCGGCATCGCCGATCAGGGCCGTCACGGCGGGCAAACGGGCGATGCGTTGCCGCAGGGCTTCCAGGCGGGCCGCCAGGGCCTCGACGCCGCCCTCGGTTTCCAAGCTGTCGGCGGTCCGTCGCAGCCAGGCCAGGCGGCCCAGACCGGCGACCCGGTGGGAAATCCCGGCGGCGCCGGGCAGACCCCGGGCGGCGGCCCGGGCGGCCAATTGGCTACCGCCACTGGTCACCCGGTCCTGGAGGCGCGAAAGGGCCTGGTCCACCAGTTCCGCTAGGCGTTCATGCTCATGGAAACGGGTGGTGGCGATGGCCTCGCCCAACAGGGGCAGGAAGTCGCGACCCCGGCTGGCCAGGCCCTTCACTTCGCAGGCCAGGCTGGCCCGGACGGCCCCGGGGATGGCCGGATCGGCGCTCAGGTCGGTCCAGGCCCACAGGCCGCCGCACACCGCATTGAGGTGGGATCCATAGGCGGCAAAGCCCCGGCCGCCGGCCCCCAGGCTGCCCAGGCATTGGGCCAGCAGGGGCAGCAAATCCAGGTCATCGTCCTCCAGATAGTCCAGGGGCAGGACCGCCAGGTGGTGGAGGATGCCGTTGGTGCCGGGGACGAAAATGGTCGGCGCAGCCCCGTGGCCCTCGACCCACGACCGCTTCTTGGGAATGTCCTCCAACGTCAGATCGGGGAGGACGGCGGGATCGTCCTTGGTGCCCTGGCGGAGGGCGAGGTCGGCGGCCAGCAACCGGGCGGAGGCTTCGCCCGCGGGGCCGAGGGCGGCCACCTCGGCGGCGACTTGGACCGCTTCCGCGGCATCCCGGCGGGCATGCCAGGCCCGGTCGGGGACCGCCCGCAGTTCGACCCGGTGGAGATTCGTCAGCAGTCGGCGGCGCACCTGCTCCTGGAGCCACCCCGGGGCCAGGGCGGCGGTGCGCAGGCGGGCGATGGCCGGGGCTTGGTCGAGGAATTGCAGGACATCGGCCCCGTGGTTCCACGGCCCCAGCAGGCGGAAGCACAGCTCTAAGCCATAGGGGTAATGGTCGCCGTGGATCTCGCGCCGGGCCAATTCCACCTGGTGGAGGGCGGCTTCGACCTCGGCGGCTGGGAGGCCCTCCTGCGCCACCTGCTCCAGGCACCCGAACACCAGGGGTTCCAGGCGGTGATGATCGCTGGCGAGGATTCCGTCGAGCTCGGCGGTGAACAGGCCATTGCGGTAACTGGCGCCGTAGCCGGAGGAGCCGGTGGAACGGCCCAGACCGCTGCCCTCCAGGGCCCGGCGCAGGGGTGCACCGGGATGGCCGAGGAGCAGCCGGTCGATCAATTCGCCGGTCAGCACCTCGTCGATGGCGGCGCTGTCGCCCCACACCCAGGTGATGCCCGCATTGGCGACATCGGCCTCGTCCTGGCCGTCGGCCCAGGGCACGGGCACGGTGACGGTGGTGGCCGTGCCGAGGGGTGGCTGGAGGGTCGGTGGCGGCAGGGCCTTGCCCGGGTTTACCAGGTAGGGCTGCAGGCGCTCGTGGAGGTTGGCGGGCTCCCACGCGCCATAGGTCACAAAGCACGCATTGGCCGGGGCGTAGCACCGCTGGTGGAAGGCCACCAGGTCGGCGTGGGTCAGGCGGGGGATGTCGGACGGGTCGCCACCGGAATTGTGGGCATACATCGTGTCGGGCAGCAGGGCCCGGGCACAGGCCGCCTCCACCTGGCTGCCCGTGTCGTCCATGGCCCCCTTCATCTCATTGAAGACCACCCCGGCACGCTCCCAGCCGGTGGCCGTGGGGCTTAGGCGGTGGCCCTCCTGGGCGAAGTCGAGGGGATGGAGGATCGGGGCAAACACCGCGTCCAGGTAGACCTCCAACAGATTGGAAAAGTCCTTGGGGATCTGCGTGGCAAAGGGATAGGCCGTCAGCTCCGGGTACGTCATGGCATTCATGAACGTCTGGAGGGACCGCCGCAGCATGTTGAAAAACGGGTCGCGCACCGGGAAACGACGGCTGCCGCACAGGGTCGTATGCTCCAGAATGTGGGGCAGGCCCGTGGAGTCCGCCGGGGGGGTGCGGAAGGCCACGGTGAAGGCCCGGTGTTCGTCCGGACAGGCCAGATGAAAGTGGACCGCGCCGCACGGATGCCGCCAGGTCTCCAGGGTCAGGGAGAGGGCGGGAACAGGAACGCGGGAGGTCAGGGAGAACATCGGGGGAGGATGGTCGGAATGGCCCCCGCAAGGGAAGGGCCCGTATCGCCTCGGGTCCGTCCGACCGCCTTTCCTGCGTTCGTGTGTCGGCCGGAGGGCCAATCGGGGATTCACCTACCCTTGCGGGTCTTGGCGGCCTGGGGTACCCTTCGGGAGATGTCTGACGTCAGTGCCACCCGCAGTCCCGCCGGCTTAATCGCCGGGCGCTATGAGCTTCGTCAGGAGTTAGGACGCGGCACGACCGGACGGGTCTACGAGGCCCTCGACCTGCACCTCGACCGGGCCGTGGCCATCAAAGTCCTGGACGCAAAATTGGCCCAGGACGACATCATCGCCAACCGCTTTGAGGCCGAAATCCGGGTCACCGCCCGCTTGTCCCACCCGGGGATCGTGGCGGTGTTCGAAAGCTCGACCTCCGAGGAGGGCAATCCCTGCTACGTCATGTCCATGGCTCGGGGCATCACCCTGGAGGAACGTCTGGACCGCTTGCGGCAGGCCGCTGATCCCTGGCGGGAACTGCCCCTGATCGATCGCATCAATCTGTTCCTCAAGATCTTGGACGTGATGTCCTACGCCCACAGCCGAGGCGTCGTCCACCGGGATTTGAAGCCCGCCAACATCATCATCGGTACCTACGGCGAGGTGTGGATTCTCGATTGGGGCCTGGCCCGCAGCCTCCGCCTCGATCCCTCCGCCCCGATACCGCCCGAAGACGACCCGTTTACCGAAGACGACGTGGTTGAACCCGGTCCGTCCACGGCGGCCCTCGAACTGCGGCCGACCACCCGGATCATCAGCGTCGAAGCGGCCACCGTCATCATGGGGGGCGAGGGTGGGGAAGGCATCCTCGGAACCACGACGGGGGAGATGTCGCCCCTGCCGGAGCCCGGCCGGACCTCCGGAGCCATCACCCGCACCGCCAGCCAGGTCGGGAGCGACCACGGACACCGGCCATCGAGTGACCGAATCGATCGCACGGCCGAGGAAGCCCGGCCGATCACCGAGTCCCACCGCAATCGCACCTCCTCCCGGCTGCGGGTCTCAACCAGCAGCCACGGCCGCAGTGAACGCCTGCGGACGGTCGAGGTGCGCAGCCACTCCCAACGAATCGCCCGAGCCACCCACCATGGGCAGGTCCTCGGGTCGCCGGCCTACATGTCGCCGGAACAGGCCCGGGGCCGGGCCTCGGAAGCGGATCAACGCACGGACCTCTATTCCCTGGGCGTGATCCTGGTGGAACTCCTGTGCCTGCACACCCCGGTCGAGGCGATCTCCGGCGACACCCTGCAAACCCTGCTCCTGCGGGTCCGCACGGGCCAACGCCGCAAGTTGGCGGACTGGTGGCCCGAGGCCCCCAAGCCCCTGCTGGTGATTTCCGAATGGGCCCTGGCCACGGATCCCCAGGATCGCTACCCCTCCTGCGACATCTTCTCGGACGAATTGAAGACCCTGCTGTCCCAGCTCTCGGCCAGTTACGCCGAATTGGAAGCCCAGCGCCTGGCCCGGGAACGGGAGGCCGCCTGGCTCCCCTCCGGCATGTGGGACTTCAACGCTAGCCGCGACCTGGGGCCCTTCTCATTGCCCTCCACCGCCCTGATGGCCGAACAGGTCGGTCAGGTCCACCACCCGGAACTGGGCGGCGTGCTGCTCGGTGGCTACGGCCTGCAATCCTATCCCCTGGCCGTCCGCCCCGGGGATGACCTGCGGGTCACGGTTGAAATCGACGTCCTCAAGGGCGCCGAAGTGTGGTTGGTCGCCCGGGGCGTGCCGCCCGCCCCCTCCTACCAGTTCCGCATCGGCGCTTTTGGCGGCCGGTGGATGCTCCTGACCCGGTCCACGGGCGGCGACGACATCCTCAACCCGATCCTCCTCACCGCCCGGCCCCTGCGGGCGGCGACCACCACCGCCCTCGACCAGACCCGGCGGCGCAAGGTCACCATCGAGGTCGTCGGCTCGCGGCTGCTGATCCTCCTCGAGGACCACGACCCCCTCGAATACCACGACCTCCAGCCCCTCAGCATCGAAAGCGAAGAAGGCCCCCAGTTGGCCATCGCCACCTGGTCCAGCCAGGCCCTGGTACGCGGCCTGCGGGTCGAACGCCGCCGCAGCCCCCTGATGATCCCGGCCCACGCCGTGGGCGGCGAACTCCTGCGCCAGGGACTGCACCACAAAGCGGCGGCCTTTTACCGGACCTTCCTCGGCAACCATCCGGACACCACCGAAGCCATCGAATCGCGATTCATGCTGGCCATGGCCCTGGAAGGCGGTGGCCAGACCGCCGAGGCGGAATCGGCCCTGCGGGCCTTCCTCTCGGACCACCTCGACCACGCCCTGGCCCAGGATGCCATCTTCGAACTGGCCCGCCTGCGCCTCGCCAACCCGGCGGGTGGCTTCCGCAAAGCCGTCCAGGAAGTCCTCGCCTACCAGGACTCCGGCGACATGGTCCGCACCCGCTTTTGCCTGTGGATGCTCTCCCATTTGCGGGAAAGCATCGCCAAGGGCGGCCTGACCCAGGACCTGGAGTTCGACCTGCGCCTGGTGCGCGGCCTGATCAAGGGCTCCCCCGACGAAACGCCCCTGTTGGCCACCGTGTCCCTGTCCCTGACCCACGCCATGCGCGGCCACCTCGACCGCCTGGTGGATGCCGCCGATGCCCCGGCCCTGGCCGCCCAACGGCAGAGCATCCGCCGCCTGGCCAGCCTCGGCCTGCGCCTGACGGTCCGGGAACCACGCCTACGGGATGGCTACCGGGATCTCGCCGAACACCTGCGCAAGATCAACGACCCGGCGGAAGCCGTCCTCCTGCTCGGGCGTGGCGAAGAGGATCCCGCGGCCCTCGGCGACTTCGTGCGCAACATCCTGGCCCTCCACCAACTGGGGGCCGATGATCTGCTGCTGCGGGTCCTCGACGGCGACGACCTGACCCCCATCGAACACCTGGTGCGGGCCTCCCTACGCCGCCTGGGCGGTAATCCGGATGGTGCCCGGGAAGACCTTGAATGGTGCTTCCGCCTGACGGACATCCTGGAAACTGAACGTACCAGCCTGGTCATTCTCGTCGGTGCCCGGCTGGGCTGCTACGGTCTCGCCTACCTGCCCTGGGACCTGGTGGAGGACGGCCTGGCCGCCATCCATGGCGACGCCCTCTATGCCCCCCTGGTGGCGGTGGCCGCGCTCCTCGCCGAATCCATCGGCGACCTGACCGTGGCCAGCCGCATGTACGGCTGGCTGGCGGAACCCGGCACCGGATTCCGGGCCATCGCCATCGACGGCCAGGCCCGGGTCGCCGTCCCCGCCTGACCTCGCCCCTTGGACCGCGTGACGGGGCCACACCATGCCCCCCGTGACCACCAGCCAGCTCCGCCAATCCCGCGACCTTCCGTCCGCCACCCTCGGCAAACGGCGCGACACCCCCTTCACCTACACCCCGACCCTGCTGGAGGCCATCCCCTTCCGCCAGGTCGCCGGCGAAGGCCCGGTGTGGGTCAGCAACGCCTGCCTGCGCTTCACCAGCCTGTGCCCCGTAACCGGCCAGCCCGACTGGGCCGACATCCACCTCAACTACGTGCCCCAGAAGCACCTAGTCGAGAGCAAGTCCCTCAAGGAATACCTCGGCAGCTTCCGCATGCACGGCGACTTCCACGAGGACGTGATCCGCACCATCTGCCGCGACCTGGCCACCTGCATGAAACCCCGCTACCTGGAAGTCATGGGCCACTTCGACAGCCGCGGCAGCATCGCCATCTGGCCCTACGCCCAATTCGCCCGCCCCCGCGACCCCTGGGCCGGCAAACTCCGCGACCAGCGTTTTGCCGCCTACCGCCCCGGCGCCTGGGCCCCCGACGCCTACGGCCGAGCCATCTGATCCCCCAAACGCCATCTTGACACTTCGGGTTTTCTCTAACAATCCCGCCCCACGCTGATCCTGCGCGATTAGCTCAGTTGGTAGAGCAAGGGATTCTTAATCCCTGGGTCCTAGGTTCGAGTCCTAGATCGCGCACCAAAGAAGACGTCCAGTCGAACCCGCAGCACACGCTGCGGGTTCGACCTTTTTACGGGGTTCGGAAGGGGATTCCGCATTGCTGGAATCGGTCGGTGGACCTGACTCTGGGACCTGAACAGGGATCTTTACCCTCAG
>CAIUVD010000125.1 GCA_903902515.1 uncultured Planctomycetota bacterium
AAGCGAAGCCAAGCGAAGCCAAGCGAAGCCAAGCCTTGCCCCCGCCCATCCCCACCATCGAATCCCGCCCCATGCCTTTCGTTCGCTGCTCCACTCCCGCCGATGCCGTTGTCGCCGTCGAATCCGTCGTGAAATCCGGGGGCGAGGCGCTGTTCCTGTTTTTCGGGGCCGAGAATCCCCAGACCGGGGAAAGCTGGTGCCCCGATTGTGTGGTCGCTGACCCGGTGGTGCGCCGGGCGATCATCACCGCCCGTAAGGACCTGACGGTCTACGAATGCCCGGTGGGCGAACGGGCCGACTGGAAGAACCGGCCCGAGCACCCGTTCCGCACCGAGGCCCGCTTCCGCCTGACCCGGATCCCGACCCTCCTGCATTTCAAGGGGTCGGTCGAAATCGGCCGGCTGGTGGAGGGTGACCTTGCCGTCCCCGCCACCGTCGCGGCCTTCCTCGGCGGGACCTGAGATGGCCAAGTCCAAGCCGGTCGCCAGCCCCAAGGCCTCCCCGGCCAAGGCCGTTGAGAAAAAGGATCTCCCGCCCCAGGAGATCCTCTACAACAAGAAGCTGCGCCACGATTTCTCGATCATCGACACTTGGGAAGCCGGGCTCGTGCTGATGGGGAGCGAGGTCAAAAGCCTGCGCGCCAAGGATGTCCAATGGGGTGACGCCCACGCCCGCATCGAAAAGGGCCAGGCGTGGCTCTACGGCCTGCACATCGGCGAGTACCGCCAGGCCGGGGTGTGGGGCCATCAGCCCCAGCAACCGCGCAAAATGCTGCTGTCGCGCAAGGAATTGGACCGCATCAGCGGCAAACTCGACGCCAAGGGCCTGACCCTGATCCCCGAACGCCTGCTGTTCCGCCGGGGCTACGCCAAGGTCGTGATCTGCCTGTGCAAAGGTAAGACCCACGAGGACAAGCGCGGCGACTTGGTGAAGAAGGCCCAGACCCGCGATGTGGAGCGGGAAATGGTCCGGCGCTCCAAGCGCGGCGACTGAACGGCCGGACCGGGTTCACGGGGCTGGTAGAGCCATCCCGGGGCCGGCCCTGCCTCACCCGGGAGTCGGCAGCACGGGTTTCTCGGGCTGAGTGACGAAGTGGGGTGACATGATTTGGACCCCGGCGTCGTGGAAGGCGTCGAGGATGCGGCGGTGGAGGTCCGAGAGGATTACGAACCGCTGTTCGACGTCGGTAATGTGGCAGCGCAGTTGGTAGGCGACCGAGAAATCCGTGAGGGCCGTCTGGAGGATTTCCGGGGTGGATTCGACTACCACCCCGGGGGTCTGGGCCGCCGCCTGGGTCAGCAACGTGTGCACCTGTCGCCAGGGGGTGTCGTAGCCGATGGTGATGGTGGTGCTAACCATTGGCCCGCGGGACCGATCATAGCGGGAGAAATTACTAACCGCCGTCCCCGTCAGGATGGCGTTGGGGAGGGTCACTTCATGGCCGACGGGCGTTCGCACCTTGGTCGAGAGAAAGCCGAGTTCCGTGACCTGGCCCGCCACCTCGCCCACCTGGACCATGTCGCCGGGTTTCATCATCCGGGCATAGACCACCACCAGGCCGCTCATCATTTGGTTCACCACGCCGGCCGAACCGAAACTTAAAAGCAGGCCAGCAAAGACGCTGACGCCCTTGAAAGCGTCGCTGCTGCTGCCGGGGATGTAGGGGTAGGCGACGGTGATGGAGAACAGCCAGAGGACGATGGCTGCCACCCGGCGGGTCGCCTTGGCCGTATCCGGATCGAGCCAGGCGATGTGCAGCAGGCCCTGTTCCACGCTGGTGAAGAAGGAGTCGAGGGCTTTGGCGACCAGCCGGGTCAGGAAGACGATGACCACGATCATCCCCAGGCCCGGCAGGGCCGAGGCCACCGCCCGCAGCAGCAGGCCGCCGAATCCCAGGACCTGGTGGCCGAGCAGCACCGCCAGGGGCTGGGAATAGGGGAACTGGGACAGGACCGTGGTCAGCCAGGCATAGAGAATGCCACCGGACAGGGACCAGGCCGCGATCACCAGGACGATCAGGAGGAGACGTCGTACCGCCGGGGCGGGATCAATGCCCGCCAGGTGGGGCAGCGTGGGCTGCAGGGCTTCGATCCGTCGCCGGAGGCTGCGATGGGCCCGCAACTCCAGCCACAGCACCAGCCCGAGGAGCAGGCTGGCGGCCAGGGACCAGGCGATGCCCCAGGCCAGGACTTCCGGCCGGTGCTGTTCCAGACGGGCGTCGAGGGCCTCCCGCAGGCGGTGAACCACCTCTTGGGCGGCCACCTGGGGATCGAGGGCCGCGGGCACATCGGCATGGGTCAGGGTCATCACCTGTTCCGGCCCGATAAAAATCGCATGGCCCGGGATGCCATCGATGGTCGAAGGCCTGCTCACCACGGGCTGGCGGATAATCTCCTCCCCAAGCTGGGCGATGCGGCGTTGGATGCGGGCCGCCCGCTCCTCGACGCTCAGGCCGTGGATCCCTTGGCGAAGTTCGACGATCGTTCGATTCCACAACACCACCGCCTGGGGCTCCACCACTTCGGGAGCCCCGGGCGGTGCAGGTTCCACCGCCCCCAGGAGACCAGACCACAGCAGGCACAGGCAGAGGAGAACGCGCATGGGCGCGGACCATGCCCGCACCACCTCCAGGACAATCGGAGACGTCGTGCCTCAGGGCTTGGTATCGCCACCGATTGGCGGCTGTTCACCGATGCTCCACTCCATCACGGAGCCGTCGGGTTGCCGCAACTGACCCCGGCGGGGGGTGGGACCCTCCCCGAAGGCCATGGGCGGCCGTTCGGATTCCGGGGGCCGGGGGGCGAGGGGCCCCTTCACGTCCACGCTCTGGGGCCCCCGCCGCACGGTCAGGGCCACGGCATCCCCGGGTTTCCGCTCCCGGATTTCGGCCTGGAGGGCCCGGGGAGTGTAGACCGGCTTGCCGTCCACGGCGACGATGATGTCCCACGTTTTCAAGCCCATGGCCGCCCCCGGGGAACCGGGCACCACCTCTTCCACCAGCACCCCCAGATCCCCGCTGAGGTTGAGGTGGTAGGAGAGGGCCTCATCCACCTCATTGAGGTGGACCCCCAGCCACGCCGGGGCTGGCGTCGGCTCGGCAGACAGCAGGGCGAAGGGAAGCAGGAGCGGAAGGAAGGAACGCATGGGTGACCTCGCTCCTCAAGACGGTGGTTCCGGCCGGACCTGTCGGGGGCCTTCGGCGTCCGGGGTCCGGGGTCCGGGGTCCGGGGTCCGGGGTCCGGGGTCCGGGGTCCGGGGTCCGGGGTCTTGCGACGTCGGGATTCGCTGGCCATTCCTGCACGACCTCGTCACC
>CAIUVD010000126.1 GCA_903902515.1 uncultured Planctomycetota bacterium
GACCCCAGACCCCGGACCCCGGACTTCTACCGGAGTCCTCATGACCCTCCCCCGCTTCCACCTCGGCCTGCGCGCCCACGACTTCGGCCGCCTGCCCACCGCCGAACTGGCGCAGAAAATTGGCGCCGCCGGTTTCCGCGTTGTCCAGCTGGCGCCCTTCCGGGGCCTGGCGGATCTGCCCGATGACATCAACGCCCTGACCCCGGCGCGGGCGCGGGCAATTCGCAATGTCTTTGCCGACCACGGCGTGCGTATCGGTGTCCTGTCGTGCTACGTCAACATCGGCACTGGCGACGCCGCCGAGCGCGACCGTTTGGTGGAACGCTACAAGCGCCACCTGGCCGTGGCCCGCGAGATCGGTGCCGAGATGGTCGCCACCGAGACCGGCAGCGTAAACAGCGACTGGTCGTGGCACGAGGCCAACCGCGACGAGGCCACCTACGCCCGCGTCCTCGACACGGTGCTGGCCCTCGTGAGCGAGGCCGAGCGCGTCGGCGCCAACGTCGGCATTGAAGGCGTGGTGGTGCATATTTTCAATTCGTTGGAACGCATGCATCGCCTGGTGGAGGCCACCCGCGGCCACCGCAACCTGCGCGTAATCTTCGACACCTTCAACCTCCTGACCGCCGCCACCGCCCACGACCACCGGGCCATCATTCGTCGTGGCTTCGACCTCCTCGGCCCGGCCATCACGACGTTGCACCTCAAGGACTACCAAGTCGAGGACGGCAAACTGGTCATGAAGCCCGTGGGCCGGGGCGACCTGGACTTCGGCTATCTGTTGGCCCAGGCCGCCACCCTGCCGCGCGGCCTCGATCTGATGTTGGAGGAACACACCCCCGACATCGCCAGCCCCGCCGCCGCCCACCTGCGCGCCGTCGCGCCGGCCAATGCCTTTTTCTGATCGGGAATTCCCATGAGCCACGACCTCGACGCCATCCTCACCCGTGCCGGGCTGTGCCTGGGCCTGAAGATCCGCAAGGCCGGGCCGCAGCCGGTCATCGAGCAACTGGCGCCCCTCAGCGGCACCCTGGAGGCCGAGGGTGCCACCTGGGCCGTTAGCCACACGGTGAAGCCCGTCGTCGGGCGTGAGGGCAGCGTGGACCTTGAGGTTCGCATCGCCTGCACGGCCGGTGCCGCGGCGGCCACGGTGGTGGAACTGCGCGCCGATGTGGCCCGCTGGTCGAAGGACAATTACGTCTTCGCCCCGGCGATGATCTACGCCAGCAACCGCTTCGACAGCCTCGACATCCCCTACTCGCCCTACTGGCCCGACGCCTCCCACTACGCTGTCGACAAGCCGACGTCGTTCACCAACCAGCCGCGCCTGCCGAAGGACGGCAGCCCCGGGGCCATCGAACTCGACAGCGCCTCCCTGGCCACGCCGTGCATCGGCTTCCGTTCCGTCCAGGGCAACGGGTTCCTGCTGTTTGGCGAACTGCACAACGAACTCGGCGTGATCGGCATGGGCATCACCGAGCACGCCGCCGTCGGCCGCGCTCAGCTGATCATCGCCACGCCCCGGGCCCGTTCGAAGATTCCCACGGGCATGGGCTTCCGCGAGGCCGATACCACTCGCGACTGGAAGGCCGGCGAAACCGTCACCCTGCGCCTGCGCCTGTGGGCTTTCGCCGCACCGAAACTGCAGATCCTGTTCGACCGCTTCGCCGAGGCCCGCAAGGACTACGGCACCCGCACCTGGACCCACGACCTGCCCTTCAGCGAAGCCGCGCGTCTGGTGCGCGACAAGCTCAACGCCCTCAACTGGGACGAGCGCCTCGGTTACTACCGTCACGGCATCGACAAGACCAAGGCCAAGCCCTTCGATTGGTTCCAGCTGGGCTGGGTCAGCGGCGGCGTGACGACCCTGCCCATGCTGTCCCAGGGCGATGCCCTCTCCCAGGCCCGGGCCCGCCGCAACCTTGATTTCATGTTCACGCAGTTGCCCCTGCCCAACGGCCTGTGGTGCGCCCACCACGACGGCGTGAAGGTCAACTACGACGACCCGCGCCCGCCGCGCCCCGGCTACCTGGTGTCCGTGCGCCGCATGTCCGACGGCCTGTACTACGGCATGAAGCAAATCCGCATCCTGGCCGAGCGCGGTGAAGCCGTGCCCAAGGCCTGGGAGGACGCCGCCCGGGGCCTGGCGGACGCCTTCATTCGCCTGTTCAACCACTATGGCCAGATCGGCCAGTACCTCGATGTTCGCTCGGCGACCATTGGCATCGGCGGCACCACCGCCGCTGGTGGCGTGCCCGCCGGCCTGGCCCTCGTCGCTAAGCATTTCAACGAGCCCGCCTACCTCGGCGCGGCCATCGCCATCGGCCGCCACCTGGTGGAAACTTCCCTCGAAAAGGGCCTCACCAACGGCGGTCCCTGCGACGCCCTGGCCGCCCCGGACAGCGAGTCCTGCGCGGCGTTCCTGATGTCCCTGGTGGACCTCCACCAAGCGACGGGCAACGCTTACTGGGCCCAGGCCGCCAGCGACCTCATCCGTCAGTACAGTTCGTGGGTCACCAGCTACGATTTCCCCTGGCCCAAGGGCTCGGCCCTTGAACGTCGCGGCGCCCCGGCCACCGGCACCGTGTGGGCCAACGTCCAAAACAAGCACACCAGCGCCGCCATCTGCGCCTATTCCGGTGAGCAGCTGTTCCGCCACTGGCGCACCACCGGCGACGAACTGGCCCTCGACCTGCTCCTCGACACGGCCCACAACATGACCCACCACGTGTCCCTGGCCGACAAGCCCCTGGGACCCATGGGCCCCGGCATGATGTGCGAACGCATCAACATGAGCGACTGGGAAGGCGCGAACACCATCGGTGACAACGTTTTCGGCTCGACCATCTGGGTCGAGACGTCGATGCTGCTCACGGCCGCCGAAATCCCCAGCGTCTACCTGCGTTCGGACACCGGCCGCGTGGTGGTCTTCGACCACCTCGAAGCCGCCTGGGCCAACGGCGTGCTGACGGTCACCAACCCCACGCGCTTCCCGGCCACCGCCCACGTCCTGTGCGAAACCAGCGCCCAGGCCGCCAAGCCCCTGGGCGTCAACCCGCTGCAGTACTGCCAGCGGGTGGAGATCGCGCCGGGACAGACGGTACAACTGAAGCCGTAAATCATGGCCGCCTGACTACAAACCGCAGGCGTGGCCCATTTCCGGCGTTGCGTGATGCTCCACCTGCCATCGCATCACGCGCCGTGGAGCTGGGCCGCCCCTGCGGTTCGTACATCAGCAGATGGGGGCTTTGGGCCAGATGGTGCCAGGACGACCAAAGCCGGTGACCTTAAACGCCACCGGCCTTTTCTAGGTTGAAGCACCTCGTCGTTAACGTTTCGACGAAACCGTTGCGTCGGCGCGATAATCCCGGTGACGGGATATCGTGCCTATCGTTTCAAACATGGGGCCGTTCATCTAATGTAACAATTGAACAGATTTCCTAGTTTACCCAAGGTATTGGTGCTTTTTAACGCTATGGATTTCCCATGAGAACGATAAGCACTTGCCTTCTTAGCTTTTACGAATCTCTCAGAAAGGTCCCTGTGCGCCCCTTTATCGCTTCTCGACTACGTCTTTTTTTGATCGCATTGTTGACCGTGATGATGTCCCCGTGGGCATCGGCCGTGGAATACACCATTACCTATGACCCCGGCATTGGTAGGGCTGATGGGGCAGCTCCCTTCGTAACCACGACGACCGATCCGCAGTTCAGGGTCGCGTCCTATGCGGAGTGCGGCTGGTCGGCACCCAGCTTCCCGCCCTTGGAGTTTGATGCTTGGTACGAGGATCCTGGATTTACGGGGACCCCACGCGCTGCCGGGGATATGCTTACGGTGAGTGCCGACACGACGCTCTATGCGAACTGGGTCCCCGCGGGCGGCGGCGGCGGTGGAGGTGGAGGTGGCGGTGGCGAACCCACGCTCTACACGGTGACCCTCGACGCCCAGGGCGGCATTGGAGGCTCTCCCTTGGTAACGCTCGGCGTTGGTGAGCCCATGCCCCCGGCAACGGCGCCCACGAAGACGGGAGCGACCTTCAGCGGGTATTGGCAGAACGCCAATGGCACCGGCACACGGTTTTATGACAATGCCATGGAGAGCGTCACCACCTGGGCGCTCGCTGCTGATGCGACCCTTTACGCCCACTGGACGCCCCTCACCTATGTGGTGAGTTATGACGCCAATGGCGGAAGTGGTTTCATCACGGCTGGATCCAAGACGTACGATGACGCGTTCAACCTTTCCAACGGTAATGGCTTTGAGCGCACCGGGTACACCTTCGCCGGTTGGATGATCGCCCAAGACGGGACCAGTATCGATTATGCGGCCGGCGAGACGTACAGCGCGAACGCTGCCCTGACCCTGTGGGCTAAGTGGACGCCGAACACCGATACGAGCACCTATACCATCACCTACAACGCCAATGGCGGTACCGGAGCCATCGAAGCGGCCTCCAAAACCCACGGCGTGGAGGTGGCCTTGGCGACGGGCAGCGCGCTGACCCGCACCGGATATACCTTCGCCGGTTGGATGATCGCTGAAGACGGGACCAGTGTCGATTATGCGGCCGGCGCGACGTACAGCGCGAACGCGGCCCTGACCCTGTACGCCAAGTGGACGCCGTTGACCTACACCATCACCTACCACGCCAACAACGGTACCGATGCAACCGCGAGCGGTTCCAAGACCTATGGGAGCGCCGCGACCTTGTCGAGCGGCAGCGACTTCACGCGCACCGGATACACCCTTTCGGGTTGGAACACCGTCCTGGAGGGTACTGGCACGCCCTACCCGCTCGGGTCCCTCTACGACGATAACGCCGCCGTAAGTCTGTATGCCCAGTGGACGCTGAACACCTACAACATCACCTACAACACCAATGGCGGCACCGGAGGCATCGAGGCGGTCTCCAAAACCCACGACGAGGCGGTGGCCTTGGCATCGGGCGACGCGCTGACCCGCACCGGATACACCTTCGCCGGTTGGATGACCGCTGAAGACGGAACTGGTATCAATTATGCGGCCGGCGATGCGTACACCGCGAACGCTGCCCTGACCCTGTATGCCAAGTGGACCCCGATTACCTACACCATCACCTACGCCGCCAACACCGGCACCGGAACGATCCCAAACGGCTCCCAAACCCATGGGAGCGCCACGCCCTTGTCGAGCGGCAGTGACTTCACGCGGACGGGACACACCCTTTCGGGATGGAATACCGCACCAGAAGGCACTGGCACCCCCTATAGTCTCGGGGACATCTATTCCGCGAACGCCTCCGTGAGCCTGTATGCCCAGTGGGCGCTGAACACCTACACGATCACCTATGACGCGAATGGCGGCGCCAGACCCTTTATCACCGACTCCAAAACCCATGGGGAGGACCTGACCCTGGACAGTGGCACGGGCCTGACCCGCACGGGCTACAGTTTTGCTGGGTGGAATACCAGGGCCGATGGCGCGGGAGATAACTATGCCGCCGGGGGGACCTACCAAGCGGATGCGTCGGTGACGCTTTATGCGCGATGGAAACCGGACACCTACACTGTCACGTACCTCGCCAATCAGGGCGAGGGGACAATCGCCCCCTACACCAAAACCCACGGGGCGACCATGACCCTCTCGGATGGTTCTGGCTTTACGCGTGTTGGCCATGGCATTGCGGGATGGAACACCGCCAGCGATGGCACGGGAACGCCGTATGCATCTGGTGCGGCCTACAGTGGCAACAGCGCGCTGACCCTCTATGCGCAATGGTCCATTCTCAAATACACCGTGACGTATGATGCCAATGGCGGCAACAATTCTTTGACGGCCATTTCTGTTGGCGGGACTTATAATCTGGGTTTGCGCAGAGATGGAACCGTCGTGCAATGGGGGGATACCTATTCGAGTGGAATCCCGACGGACCTTCGGGGAGTCAAGGCGATCTCGGTCGGACCAGCGCATGCCATGGCGTTGAAGCATGACGGAACCGTCGTAGCTTGGACAACTTTTGGTGCTAATAGAGAAGCGATTAGCGTTCCTCCCGGCTTAACGGGGGTAAAAGCCATTGCGGCAGGAGCAACGCATTCCTTGGCCCTTAAGCGTGACGGCACCGTGGTCTCCTGGGGACTTTACGCAGATCTTGTGCCGGAAGACTTAACGAACGTCACCTCGATTGCCGCGGGTTCGCTCGTAAGTGCGGCGATTAAACAAGACGGCTCCTTGACGACATGGTTTACTTCATCGTCCCTCTCCGTGGGTAATTACCCTGGGCGATTCGACATGGTCGAATGTTCGGAGGGCTTTAATTTTTTAATATGGGCCCGTAAAACCGATGGCACCGTCACACAAATTGATACCGCTTATGTATTCCCAATTCCTTCTAATACTAAAGTAGGTTCCTTTGTCGGCCCAGCTAACATTCCTTATTTTTTACTCACTGACGGTACTTTGGCTCCAAGCCCAGGCTATGATCTTACTTTAGCGTCTAATGGCGCTCCCAATCCTGTCCCAAAACTCAAATCATTCGACATTGGGAAGGGACATCCTGACAGTAACTCGGCATACCTCGTGGGATTGACGGTGAATGGAGAACTCGTTCAGTGGGGCTCTAATAGATTCGGTGGGTTCGACAACCCGCCCAATTTCGACCTTCCGTCCGTCACCGCAAATGTCGGCACGGCCATCACCATTGCGGATTCTTTGGGGCTTAGTCGCTCAGGGTATGACTTCAAGGGATGGAACACCCAGGCCGATGGCAAAGGCACGCACTACGACACGGCGGCCTCGTTCACCGGAACGGCGGCGGGCCCGGTGACCCTCTACGCTGAATGGGAAGCGCCGGTCACCGCCGCTTCTGGTGCGACGATCAATCCGAGGTTTTGTAACTATGAGATGAAACCCCCTGGCACCGTGGCAATGGGACCTCAGCAGAGCTCGCCCGGTAACGTGCTCGGTATTCTCCAAGCATTAGCGGTCTTGTCCTGGGTTGGGTATGCCCTCACCTCGTTCGTCAATCGACGCCGCTAGACGTATTCCGTGGTCGTGGCGATGGGCCGGGATGATCGTCATCCCGGCCCTCCTTGCGCCCGTGGTGGTGTACGGCAATCCCTGGTCGTTGTGCTGGTTTTGCCATGTCACCTTGATCGTCACCTGGGTTGGATTTCTGCTCGGGGATCTGCGCCTTCTCTCGGGGGTCACCGCAGCATCGTTGAGCATCAATGTCGGATGGACCCTGGATGCCATCAGCTCGATGACCGGGCATGGTGTGACCGGGGCCACCGGATTCCTGCTTGATGATCAGATACCCCTTACGCAACGACTCGCGA
>CAIUVD010000127.1 GCA_903902515.1 uncultured Planctomycetota bacterium
GAATCGGTCATCGGCCTCGTCGTGGACGACATGGCGCACCCCGACGAACCGTGGGTGGACCGCATATCGGGCCAGTTGGGCTGCCACCTCGGGGGAGCGTAGATCCACCCAACCGACGACCCCGCGAATCACGGGATGGGCGTCCGCCAACTCCAGGAGCCAGCGGGTTTCCTCCAGGGTCTGGCTGGCCTGGACGGCCACACAGCCATCGAAGCCAAGGGCCGCCAACCGGGGGGCCAGATCCTCGGGCAGAAAATCGCGCTTGATGGCTCCCATGGTCCCATCCATCCACTGGTGGACGGTGGGTTGGTAGCGCCAAAAATGCTGATGGGCGTCGATGCGCGGGGTGGACATGGGGCCTCGGGATCGGTGACATGCCGTTCTTCACACCCACAGGGCGCGCGTTCGGCCGCGTTACCCTGGCAAGGATCCATAAAACATATCCAAAATCAACCTATTTTTTACCGTGGCATTTCCGCTGGATCCCATACTTCTTTCGGGCACAACTCCCCTGACATGCCCAAACCAACACCGCCCAACGTCATTCCAGACTTCAGTCCGGATGTCGATGACGCCCGTCGCTTCGCCCTTGGTCGCCAGCCCGTGGCCCCGGAGCTGCCCAGCGTGGTGTGCGGGGGCTGGGAACTGGGCGCCCCCCATTATCGGATGGAACGCGGCGGAACCCAGGCCCTGGCGGTGGAATTTCTCCTTTCCGGACAGGGCACCCTGGATCTCCAGGGCCGGGAGGTTGCCCTGGTCCCCGGAACCGTGTTCAGCTACGGTCCCGGCATTCCCCACCGGATCATCCCGGCCCAAGGCAGCCGCCTATCCAAGTACTTCCTGAATACCGACGGCGAACGGGCCCTGGCCCTGATGAACGACCATGGCCTCGCCCCGGGCTCGGTGCGTCGCGTCGCCGACACCGCGCCCCTGAAGACGGCCTTCGACCTCCTGATTGACCTCGGAATCCGGGGTGGGGCCGCCGCCCCGGGCCTGTGCGGTCATCTGGCGGCGACCATCTTTGCCCTGGTGGAAGCCCACAGCGCCCCCAGTGCCGCCATGGATCTGGCGGGATTCGCCACCTTCCAACGGGCCTGCGGCATTATGGAGGAACGCCACGAACAGGTGGCGACGGTGGAGGCCATCGCCGACGCCTGCGGCATCACCACGGTCTACCTGTGCCGACTCTTCGGGCAGTATGCCCAAGAGACCCCCCTGCAGCACCTGACCCGCCGCCGCATGCGCCGGGCCGCGGAACTACTGGAATCCGGCCTCCCTGCCCGGGAAGTCGCCGCCCGCCTGAATTTTGCCGACCAATTCCACTTTTCCCGCTGCTTCCGCCGGGTCTACGGCGCATCCCCCCGGTCCTACCTGGCCCTGGTCGGTCGACGGGCAGGGGATTCCTCGACTTGAACCGGCCCAGGGGTCGATCCCATGGCCCCATGCGCTGTCCCCTGCTCCTCGCGACCCTGACCGCCCTCGCCGGGGCGGCCGACATCACCCAGGACGCGGATGGCCGCATTCCCTGGCGCGAGGCCCCGGCGGAGGTCGGCGACCGGGATCGCTGGCGCTACTTGCCCCCCGAACGGATCGTGGCCGGCAATTTCATCGATCGCTTTGGGATTACGACCTTCGCCTTCCCCATCATTTTTAGTGAGGAGGCCATTGGCACGGGCATCGGGATCGGGGTCGTCGATTCGGATTTCCGGGATCAGGGACGCCAGGAGGCGGTGGCGGCCTTCGCCAGCGTCACGACCGAAGGCCAGACCGCCGGGGTGGTGGCTTGGCGCAAGGCCCTCCGCCGGGTCCGGGATGCCTCGGGCGGAGTGTTCTTCAAGGAGACCAGCCAACTCGGCGTCGAAGTGGGCTTCCGCCGGACCCTCACCCGCCGCTTCTATGGCCTGGGGCCCGACACCACGACGGATGACGAGACCAGCTACACGGATCAGGTCGGCTTCGTGAGCGCCCAGATCGAGGGCGATCCCTTCGAGCCCCTGCCCAACCTCATCACCCGCCTGGGCGTGCGCGGTGAACGGCGACATCTGGAGGACGGACGGGTTCCCAACAAGCCCTCGACCCTCGATCGCTTCCCCGGGCCGACGGGAGATGCGGACGACCGGACCCACGTGGTGACCGTGATCGGAGCCACCTGGGACACCCGGGACAGCCGGGCCAATCCCTATCGGGGCGGCAGCCTCGACGCCGAGGCTGAAGTGTGGAGTGGCGATGGAATCGTGGGGACCCTCAGCGGTACCTACGCCGTGGCCGTCCCCAGCCTATTCCACGATGGCGGCCTGGGGGACCTGGCACGGCGGGGCCGGGAGGAAAATCCGCCGACGGATGCCCTGGCATTGGGCGCGCAGGTCCGTCAAGCCGGGGGCGAGGTGCCGTTCCACGGGCTGCCCTCCCTCGGCGGCTCCCGGACCCTGCGGGGCTTCGTCGCCGACCGCTTCGTCGATCGCGCCGCCTGGCACGCCAGCCTGGAATGGCGGACCTGGCTCCTCCCCCGGGGATTTTCCATCACCCGCAAGGTCCGGATTGAACGCTTCGGCCTCGCCCCGTTCTGGGATGTCGGCACCGTGGCCCCGCACCTCCGGGACCTGCCGGAGGCCCGCATCCACCACAACCCAGGCCTGAGCTTCCGCTTCGCCTTCGAACGGGCCATGGTCCTACGGCTGGATATCGCCCGCTCGTCGGAACAGACGGGGGTGAATCTCGACATGGGCATGGCCTTTTAAAACCAGGGGCACTTCAAGCTCGCCCGTGCCACAAACGCCGCCGGAGAATCCCTGGACACGACATTGCACCAGCCCGGTGATCCACGAGCATGGCTCCATCCCGGCTCCCCGTGAGGAATGCTCCATGTCCCTGTCCGCGCACTCCATTGCCACTGTCCTCCTGACCGCTGCCGTCCTGGCAGGCTGTGCATCCAACCGCAATGCCATGGCCATCACGGAACTTGATCCGGGGTATGAGTCCCTGCGCGGAAATCCCCAGTATGACGTGGTCAGCGGGCGTTTCGAAACCGCGACGGTGGGATACGCCGAAATCGACGGAATCACCAAGGACGCCCTGTTTATCAAGGCCGCCATCGCCCAGGGCGAGCGGGTCGTGGCCCTGAGCAAGGAGAGCGCCGAGGCCGCCCGGGCCCCAGCCTTGGCCAAGGCCGCCATCGCGTCCCTCAAGGCCGCCGGTGCCCGGGTCCCGAGCGTGACCAGCCGGGCCAACCGCCTGCTGGCAGCTCCGCCCCAGTCGGTGCCAGGCACCGCCAGCGTGGCCGAGGTCCTGAAGGCCGCCGAAGCCGCCAAGGCCGAGGTCGCCAAGGCCCCTGCGGAAATGACGAATCTGATCGTCGCCCTGGTGCCGGTAGCCGGCAAGTAAGCCCCAGCCCAGGGCCGGCAAGTCCTGGCGGCCCGCAGATCCTCAGTGGGCGGCCAGCCACTCCGCGCACCGAGGATTGAAGTCATCGATGCATTCCCAATGGAAGGCATGACCCGCCCCGGGGTAGAGATGCCATTGGGCTCCGGGGATGCCGGCGGCGACTTCCTGGGCCATCCACGGGGGAGTAAAACGGTCCTCCTCCCCACCCAGCACCAGGGTGGGAACTCGGATCCGGTGCACGTCAGCCCGGACGTCATGCCCGACACACGCCGCCGCCTGGGCCGCAAGATTTGCCACCGACTGGACCGGGTCCTGGTGGGCCGCCCGGCGGCGCGCCTGGGCCGCCTGACGCCGAAAAGCCGGATCCTTCCAACTCGCCGCCCCGTGAATGAGCCATTGGAGGGCGCCGGTGAATTCCGCCGGCCGTAGGCGCCGACGCCACGTCACCAGCTGATCAAACGTACGAGCCGTCTGGGCATCGCCGTGGGCCCAGGGACAGCACAGCACCAGGCTGCGAACCCGCCCGGGATGGCGGAGGGCCAGTTGCAGGGCAATGGCACTGCCCATCGAACAGCCCACCACCCGCACGGGGGGAAGATCAAGGGCCTCTAAAAGCCCCGCATGGTCATCGGCCATCTGGGCCGTGGTGTAGGGTCCCCGGGGCCGGTCGCTGCGGCCCACGCCCCGATTGTCGGGCATCAGGCAGCGGAAGGACTGTTGCCAGGCGGCCGTATGCCGAGCCCAGACCGCGCCCGGGGCGGTAATGCCCATAATCAGCAGCAGGGGCTCACCCTGACCCGCCTCCTCGTAAAACATCCGGATGCCGTTGCTGGAGAGATACGGCATGGCTTAGGATCCGGCCAGGAGGGTCTGATGCAGCCAGGTGCCGTCATGGAGGGTGGTGCCATCGGGATCGGCAAGCGCCTCGTGACCCTCGTCCTCGCAGACCAGCCATCCGGGGAAGGCGCGAGCGGCTAACCAGCTGACAATCTCCGGGAAATCGATCCGCCCGTCCCCCAGGCGGGCGAATTCCGGGGCGCCATCCCAATCCTTGAAATGGACATGGTCGATGAGCGGGGCGTAGGCCTTCATCATCGTCAGGGGATCCATCCCCCCGTTGGCCAAATGCCCGGTGTCCGGCGTCCAGCCCAGGCGACGACCGTCGAGGCCATCCAGCAGCACCGCGTAGTCCTCGGGGGTGCGGGTGATGGATCCCGTCGGTGAATTGGGGTGGAAGGTGGAGGGGACCCCGCGGGCCGCCGCCCGGTCCGCAACCCGGTGGAGGTGGGCGAGCAACCGACGACGGCGCACCGCCACGTCGTGCCGACCGGTGGGGCGCTGGACCAGACACAGCCGCGCCCCGGGGAAACGGGCACAGCAAGCGATGGCATCCTCACTCGCCTGACGCTCTTCCACCGTCTCGTCATCGCCGTTCCACTCCTGGGCCAGGACCAGGGCGGCGAGATGGACGCCGTGACGATCCAGGTGCTCGGCCAAGCGTCCGGGATCCGCTAGGCGGCCCATCCAGCCGTGGATCGGCTCGATCCCCGTGAACCCCGCCCGGGCAGCGACGGCGATCATATGGTCAAGGCGATCGGCGTGGCGTTGGCCCTCCCCATCCATGTACCACGTGTAGACCTCGCAGGCGGTGCGGAAATGGCTCATGGCTGATACTCCTGGTTGCTCGGCAGTCCGTGGGTCACCGCCTGCATCAGGGACAACACGGCGGTCCACGTGGCGGCATCCTCAAGAACGGCATTGGGGAACAGGCAGCCATCCCAGCACAAGTGGCGGATCGCGGGTCGGGGCTGCCCCCGGTCATCGAGCAGCCAACGCCGGGCACAGGCGACCACGTCCAGACGCCCCCGAGGATCCCCCGGCGGGCTATGACGGCCGGTGGGGGCATGGTCACCACCACCGTGGAGCGTCCCATCGGTTTGGGCGATGTGGAGATCCACCGTCCACGGCCCCAGGGCCTCGACCAGGCGCCCATAGCCAGCGGCGCAGTCCTCGGGATCCGACGGATCCGCCACCAGGGGGTCGCCGACTGCGCCCACGAGGTAAAAGTAGGTGTGGGCCAGGTCGGCCTGAAAGCCCAGGGCCTCAGGACGGCCCACCCCCTCCAGGATCGCCAGCATGTCGCGCCAGGTGGCCATGCCGGCCCAACAGACCTCGCCCTCTGCCGCCAGGCATTGACCCGCATCGGCCGCCACCGCCGCCGCCTCGGC
>CAIUVD010000128.1 GCA_903902515.1 uncultured Planctomycetota bacterium
AGAATCCAGCGGGAGCCTACGCATCACGGCGCCGACCAAGGCCGTGCCCAAGGGATTAGACCTGACCCTGGGATATGGAGAACGCTGGCCCCAGGTGGTGCGCCTGACCATTGTGGGAGCGGCGGATGAGCCCATTGCCACGTTTTCCCTGAACCCCAATGCCCTGGGGTGGCGCCGGTTGGTGGTGGATTTCAAGGCCGATGCCGAATCCAACCCCAGTAAGGCTCCGCCCAAGGCCATGATCCTGTCCACTCCCGGCTGGTCCGGGGACCTGTGGATTGGGTCCGTCGCCTGGCTGACCAAGGTACCCTACCGGCGGACCCCGGACCCCTACTGCACCTCAATCTACCATCAGGACGAGGGCCCCTACTTCGGGGATCCCAAAGGGCAGTATGCCGAAGCCGTCCGTGAATGGCTCGTAGCCTACCAACCACCGGTGCCGGTGGCTCCCCCCACCCAACTGGATGCATCCGTCGTCTATCGTCGCTACCTGGAGTGGGTGCTCGGCACCCAGGGTGCCCAGGGACCGTTCTCCACGGCGGCGGCGACAGCCCACGCCACGTGGCAGGCCGATGCGGTCAAACAGCTGGAAGGCATGGGACTGCGCCGCCAGGGGCCCTGGATTGTCGATGCCAACGGCGTTCAGCCCTCCACCAGTACCTTGCGCAGCCTGCTGACCCCGGTGGCCTTTGCCTACCGGCGGCATCCCGACAAGGCGCTGCTGGAACGCCTGCTCCTGGCTTTCGATGCCATGCATCAAGGCGGATTCGCCGTCTCCAACCCCGCCTTCGGCGAGGACGGCAGCATGCTGTTCGTTCGCCTGGAATTGGCCAACTATGCCCATGCCGTGGGTCTGTTGCGGGATGAACTGGCGACCCGCGGCCGCCTGGGCCGCATCCACGACATCCTGCGCTGGCAGTCCCGGGCCGGGGAGATGGACGGCCAGCGGCGGCTTGAGGTCAACGCCGACTCCCTGCGCGGCGAAGCCTTCCCGCGCCTGATCTGCGCCTTGTCCGCTCCCGATAACGCCAGCCGGGTCCGGGAACTCGCAAACTTCAGAACCTGGCTCACCGGCGGACTCGCCATCCAGGCCAATCTTCTGGGGTTCATCAAACCTGACCTATCCGTGAACCATCACCACAACGCCTACCTGGTGGAATACGGCCCCCACGGCATTCAGGCCGCCGCGATGGCGTCCTGGGTCCTGGCCGGAACCCCCTGGGCCATGGACCGGGCCACCCTGGACCGTCTTGAGGGGTGTGCAGATACGTTGGTGGACCTGAGCCGCGGGTACACCCTGCCGATGGGGGTCCGTGGTCGGTTCCCCGACGTTCCCGAAGCCATGGCCAAGAGCCTCGGAACTTTTCTCGCCCTTGCGGATACCTCCATCTTCTCGGGCCGGCATGCCGATACCGCCCGTCGACTGATCCAAGCCACCGGCGTCTCCTCCGCCGCCGACGAAATGGCCGCCTTGGCCATCAAAATGCGCTTGGGCTGGCGTGCTCCGGGTCAGATCCTCGCCACGGCAGACGCGCTGTCCGACGACAAAGCCCCCGCCGCAATCCGACCGCTGCTCGCCATCCATAACTGGGCCGGCATTGCCAACTATCGTCGGGAGGGCTGGAGCGCCGCGGCGCAAGGTTGCTCCCGCTGGCACTTCGACTTCGAGTCCGGGAACTACCCGTGGGTAGAGAACGACTGGGGCCGGTTCATCCGGTATGGAACCATCGAACTGTGGTCGGGGAGCGACCCCTTCGCCGAGGAAACCTCCGGCCTGACCCTGCGTCGTGGATGGGATTGGAGTAAGATGCCGGGAGCCACCACCCTGGACCTGTCCGCGCAGGATCTCGGCCTCCCAGCGCCCCCCAAGCCCCGCCGGATGCGCAACTATTCAGAACGGGGCACCTGCGCCGGCGTTGCCGGGCCGGCTGGCCTCGGAATGTTCGCCCTGGATCTGCAGGACACCGTCTATCCGGGGAAACTCGCCGCGCGCAAAAGCGCCTTCTTCGCCGGCGACCAGATCATCTGCCTGGGAAGTGCTATCCGCAGCGATCTGGCGGAGATCCCGGCGATCACCACCCTGTTCCAATTCGGCCTTCCCGATGACGGGAATGGCGTTCCCCCGGGAACCGAAACGGTCCAGGACGTCGCCGCCGGAACCAGCCTGACCGATCCCGCCGGCAATGTCTTCACGCTCCTCACCCCGGCCCAGGTGGTGCATCGGCAGGGCCTCCAGGAGGGACCGGCCAGCAACGGACGCATCTCCAGAGGACGCTACGACACCGCCTGGATCGACCACGGACCAGCCCCCACGGCAGCCGGATACGCCTACCTCATCGCGCCCAAGGTGACGGGCCGGGTGGCGGAACGTCCCGGCTACGAAATCCTGCGGTCGGATGCCGTGGCCCAGGTGGTGCGCTTCCCCGCAGTCAAGACGACGGCCCATGCCCTGTTCGCCCCCCTGACCGTCCCGGTGGGCAGCCTCCTGGCCTGCGATCGCCCGAGCCTGGTGTGGGTCACGGAATCCGCTCCTGGACAGGTGGAACTGCGGGTCGTGGACCCGGACCTGGGCTCCCCGGATGGGAACCAATTTGGCGACCACCGGGAATCACAGCCCACCCAGGTGGTGGTGGACCTTGCCGGTCACTTCACCACGGATGCGCCAGGGATCTCCCTGTCCGTGGCTGGTGATCGGACCCGCTGTGCCATCACCTGCTACGCGGGCAATCCCGTCATCATCAACCTTCGTCGCGTCGTAGGAGGGACCACGCCATGATGCTGTCCCGTTGCCTCGTGCTGGTCTTGACGGTCACCGCCCATGCCTCGGCGGCGGTGGCCCTCGCGGCACCCTTCACCGACCACGCCGTTCTCCAAAGGGACCAACCCGTTCCTGTGTGGGGGACGGATACTCCTGGAACGCCCGTGACGGTGACCATCCATGGCCTGCAGGCCAAGGCCGTCGTGGGCACGGATGGCCGGTGGCAGGCCACCCTACCGCCCCTGCCGGTCGGTGGTCCCTATGAACTGTCGGTATCAGGGACCTCGACGGTGGTGAGACGGGATATCCTGGTCGGCGAAGTCTGGCTCTGTTCAGGTCAGTCGAACATGGATTTCTTCACCCGACGCTCATCGACGGCCGCGGCGGACCTTCCCCGGTCCGCCAATCCACGCATCCGTTTGCTCAACCTGAGTCCGCGCAAGCAGGGCGCGGAAACGCCCCAGGACACCTTCGATGCCACCTGGACCACCTCCACGCCAGCAACGGTGGGGCTTTTCAGCGGCGTCGGCTATTACTTTGGCCGTGAATTGGAGGAGGCCCTGCAGGTTCCTATCGGTCTGATCAACGCGTCATGGAGTGGAACGGCCGCGGAAACCTGGATCAGTCAACCAACCCTCGATGCGGACCCCGAGTTTAAAAAGGCCATGAAGGCCTGGGAAAAGGACCTGGCCCTCTACCCCCAGCGGATGGAGGACTATCGGTCAACTGCCCTGGTGCGCTGGGAACAGGACAACGCGGCGGCCAAAGCCGCGGGCAAACCGGAGATCCGTAAGCCCAAGGAACCCACCGGCCCCACCTCGTTTGATCGACGGCCCGGCGGCCTGTTCAATGGCATGATTGCTCCGTTGACCCCCTATGCCCTGCGGGGGGTCATCTGGTACCAAGGGGAAGCCAATGCCCGATTTGCGGGCCAGGCCATGGCCTACCGACGGCTTCTCCCGCTGTTGATCGCCGACTGGCGGCGGGCCTTCGCAAGCGACGTGCGCTTCCACATCGTCCAGCTCGCCAATTTCGGCCATGATGATCCGGCGCTGCTGACCCAGCCGTGGCCCGTGGTTCCTTGGCCGATCCTCCGGGAAAGCCAGGCCCTGGTCGCGGCAACCCTTCCCCACTGCGGCCTCGCGGTGACCATCGATATCGGCAATCCCGACGACATCCACCCGGCCAACAAACGCGAAGTCGGTCGCCGCCTGGCCCTCAGCGCCCTGGGACGGGACTACGGCAAGGACCTCGTGTATTCGGGTCCGGTCTTTAAGGCCATGGTCGTCTCGGACCAGGCCGCCACCCTGACCTTCGATCACGCCGAGGGCCTGGCGGCCAAGGAGGGCACCGTGCGGGGATTGGTCATCGCGGGGGAAGACGGCCGGTTCCTTCCGGCCGAGGCCACGGTGACGAACGGCACGATCCGCGTCAGCCATCCCGCCATTCCAAGCCCGGTGGCGGTCCGCTACAACTGGGAAAGCAGTCCAGACGGCAATCTCGTCAATGGAGCCGGCCTTCCGGCGGCACCCTTCCGCTGGCCGATGCGTTAAGGCACTGCGCTGTCGGGGCCAATTCTGGGATCCCGTCCACCACGTCGTTCACCGGACCTCCACGAGGAACCGTCCATGCATGCACCCATGCCATCCTCGCCCACCACCCCTCCGCCAGGGCGCGGGGGCACCTGGTCGGTCGGGACCCTGACCTACTCCCTCAACGGATTAGTCGTTCTATTTGGACTCCTGCTGCTGGGGGACTTCGCCTATTCCCTGCGCGAACGGTCGGTCGTTCCCATTTCCCAGGTCATGTTGCGCCAGCAGCACGCCAGCGATCTGATCACAAGCCTGATCTACGGGTCCATCCCTGCCATCCTGACCATGGTGATGTGGCCGATCCTCAGTGTGTGGAGCGACCGGACGCGGACTGGCTGGGGCCGGCGCATCCCGTTCCTGCTCATCCCCACGCCACTGGTCTGCCTGGCCATGGTCGGACTCGCCTTCTCGCCCATGATGGGGCGCTGGCTTCATGGCGTGATGGGCGGTACGGGTTCGGTGGAAACTTGGATCATCGGGGTCTTTGCCATCTGCTGGATCGTCTTTGAGGTCTTCGCCCTGATTTCCAGCAACCTCTTCACCGCCCTGGTCGCAGACGTCGTACCGAGCCAGGTAATCGGCAGATTCTTCGCGATGTTCCGCATGGTCAGCCTCGGAGCTGGCATCTTCTTCAATTTTTCCCTGCTCAAACACGCGGAAGATCATTATATTCCCCTATTCCTCGGGATCGCGGCCGTTTATTTCGTCGGCTTCACGATCATGTGCCTGTTCGTCAAGGAGGGCCAGTACCCTCCACCACCCCCCGTCTCGGGACCAACCCTCGGACGCATTGGCGGCACCATCCGGGAAACCATCCGCTCTCCGTTCTATGTGCTGTTGTTCCTGACCCTCGCCCTGGTCGCCCTGGGCGGGATGCCGGGCAACATCTTCATGTTCAATATGGCGAAGTCCTATGCCCTGGATCTTGACCAGTTCGGCAAGGCCCAGGCCCTGATCTATGCCATCAGCATCGTGCTGTCATTTCCGATCGGCTGGCTCAGCGACCGTTTTCACCCCATGCGCACGGCTTTTGCCTGCTTGGCCGTCTTCTTCTCCCTGAACCTGGTCGCGGCGCTGTACGTCAGCGATGCCCGCTCCTTTCAAGTCATGTTTGTCCTCATCAGCGTGGCCGGGGGGGCGTATATGACGGCCTCCGCCAGCCTCATGCCCCGTCTTTTTCCTCGACTGCAATTCAGTCAATTCTTCGCTGCCGCCAACGTCGTTATCAATCTCTTCGCGTTCCTGGGCACCCCCCTCCTGGGCTGGATCATCGACCTGAGCGGCCATTGGTATCAACTCGTCTACATCGCCAGCGCCCTGTTACTCGGCGGCTCTCTGGCGTGCTGGTTGGTCCTGTTTCGGTTTTTCAAACGCCTCGGTGGGTTTGATCACTACCAGGCACCCTGAAGACCCCGACCTCAAACCGTGGGGCTCGCCATCCCCACCCACGAACAATAGGGATGTAACGGGAGGCCGGTCGAAGCTCCAGGATCCAGGGAAACCTTGCAGGGAAAACAAGGTCGCCGGAATACTGTTTCGATCACCGCCTGGGCACTTGCCAGACGGCCATCCTCACCTGTCGACGGCCACGGTTTCTGCCGATGTCCAAGGAGCACCCGATGCACGCCACCATGCCATGGCCTTCCCCAAAAACGGCTCTCCGTCAGGGATTTACGCTCATCGAATTGCTGGTCGTCATTTCCATCATCGCCGTACTTGCCGGCATGCTGATCCCGACGGTCTCCATGGTGCGCGAGATGGCCCAAGGGACCCGCTGCCAATCGAATCAGCGTCAGGTGGCCCTGGCGGCCTTTGGTTACGCCAATGACAATGAAAGCGGCCTACCCGCAACGCGACTGGTGACGGGAGCCTACTGGTTCGACCTGATGATGGACTACCTCGAAATCGGCAAAAAGGGAATCGCGGCAGCCCCGGAAGATTACTGGAAGAACACCATCATCCGTGGCTGTCCAACGTACAAATACGTCTATTTCCCGAATAACGTCGGGTATTCCTACGGCATCAATGCTTACTTGGATTACGGCACCAACAATAACGTGCACAATCGCATTGGGGGAACCTCTAACCCCAGTTTATTCAAGGAATTTAAACTTGGCGTCGTGCGCAAGGCTTCGACCAGAACCTATTTAGCCGACCGGGATAGCTTTTGGACAGGGTCGGGGATGTCGACCTTTCCCGTTACCAAGGCGGAAGTTCGGCATCGTCAACGGGTCACCGTCACGTTTTTGGACGGGCATGGTGCCCGGTTGACTCCCGCCGAAGATCTCATCGCCCAAACATCGCCGTAATCAACCTGGCCTCGGGAACACGACCGAACCCCCGTAGGGGGTACCCCCCCCCTACCCTCAGAACTGCGTCCGCATCGTCTCTTTATAGGCCTCAACTAACTTGTTGCGGACTTCGACGGCGAGCTTCAGGGACAACTGGGCTTCGTTCTGGGCCAGCATCACCCGGTGGAGGTTATCCGTCTCACCACGTTCCACGGCGCCGATGGCATCCTGGTATTGGTGCTGGGTGGTGTCGACCTGCTTCACGAAGTCGTTGAGAACATCCTGGAAGGATTTGCCATCGTCGGTCCGGGGCGGGTTGGCCGGCGTCGCCTGGGGCGACACGGGGGCCACCGGCTGGCTGCCGTAGAGTCCGCGCATGGGATCGAGGGGGATGGACATGGGATGATCTTCTTATGGGTATTCTAACTTATTCCTGACCGAGGCGAAGCGCATTCTCGTGCATGCGGAGCAATCCGCGGGCCGCATTGGCGTTCGCATCGTAGGCCTTGCTGGCGGTCAGCAGGTCCGTCAGTTCTAGGATCGGCGAAATATCCGGCGACATAACCATCCCTTGGGCGTCAGCATGGGGATGGCTCGGATCGTAGCGCGTCTGGTACTTGGGGCTGGCCACGACGTCCGAGGCGACCTCCCCCGTGGGCTGGCCCTGCTGGTTCAGGGCCGTCTCGAAGGTCACCCGCTGGCGGGCGTAGGGCTTACCGTCCGCCAGGCGGCGGGTGTCGTTGGCGTGGGCCAGGTTCTCGCTGGCCACGGTCATGCGCAGGCGCTCGCCGCCCATCGCACTGGCCGAGGCGTCAACGCCGGCGAACAGACCTCGCATGCTCAGGTTATCGGGCATGATTTATCAGCCTCCCGGAGCCGTGGACATGGCGATGGTCAGCAACTTTTTCTTCCCGGTCGCCAGGGCCAGGTAGGTGTTGTAGAGCGTATTATTCTGGGCCTGTTCCATCACTTGGCGGTCCACCGACACGTCGTTGCCATCGGGCTGGGCGGCCGATGTCAGCGGCTCATAAATCTCAGGCTCGACCTCATCGAGGGACGCCCCAGAGGTCAGGGCCTCGCGGAAGGAGTCCTCGAACGCCACCGCCTTGGTCTTGTAGCCGGGCGTGTTCTGGTTGGCGATGTTGGCCGCGTGGACGCGGGCGCGCAGCTGCGACACATCCATCAGCTTGGCCAGCCGGTCCGCTTGTCCGTCCCCGAAGAGGAGTTGGTTCATACCGGGCCTCAACGCACAAAGCGTTCCAATAGCCTCCGCCTCCGTAGATTCCGCCCGCCATGACCGTCCCGACCCTGACCCTCGCCCGCCACCAGACCCACCGCTGCCAACAGGGCCACCTGTGGATCTGGAAAAGCGAACTGGCGGAGGTCCCCGCCGACCTGCCCTCGGGTGCCGAGGTGATCGTCGTCGATGAGCGTAAGCGCCTGGTGGGACGCGGCTTTTACTCCGCCTCCAGCCAGATCGCGGTGCGTCTGCTGACCCGCCAGGACCAGCCCCTCGACGACGCCTTCCTCCGCCAACGCATCGAGCGGGCCATTGCCGCCCGGGCCGCCAAGCCGGCCCGCCGGCTGGTCTCCAGCGAAGCTGATCTCCTACCCGGCCTGATCGTCGACCAGTACGGCGACCGCCTGGTGATCCAGGCCACCACCGCCGGCATCGATGCGCGGCTGGACAGCTGCGTTCAGATCCTCGACGACCTGTGCCACCCGGCGCAGATCGTTGAGCGCAATGACCTTGCCGTCCGGACCCTGGAAGGCCTGCCGCAACGGAGCGGTGTCCGCACAGGACCCGCCAGCACCCAGGTCACGGTCCGTATCGGCCGTTTCGACACCACCCTCGATCTCCTCGACCCCCACAAGACCGGCACCTACCTCGACCAGCAGGCCAACCACGAAGGCGTCGCCGCCTGGGTCCGCCCCGGCGACCGGGTAGCCGACGTGTTCTGTCACCTCGGCGGTTTCGCCCTCCACGCCCTGGCCGCCGGGGCCGGCTCCGCCGTGGCCATCGACCAGTCCCCCGCCAGTACCGCCGGGGCCGAGGCCGCCGCCCGCCAAACCGGCCTGACCCTGACCACCGCCACCGCCGACGCCTTCGACTGGCTGCGGGCCGAGGTCGCCGCCAAGGCCCGCTACGACCTGATCATCCTCGACCCGCCGTCCTTCACCCGCAACCGCGCCGGCATTCCCGCCGCCCTGCGGGGCTACAAGGACCTTCACGTCCAGGCGTTGAAACTCCTGAGCCCCGGAGGACGCCTGCTGACCTACTCCTGCTCTCACCACATCAGCGCCGACGACTACCGCCACATGGTGGTCGAATCTGCCACGGACGCCCGCCGCACCCTCCGCCAGGACGCGGTCTTCGGCGCCAGTCCGGATCATCCGGTGCTACCGGCGATTCCCGAGACGGAATATCTGAAGGGGTATGCGTTCAGCGTGCTGGAGTAGCCGCCTCTCGGCACTTTGGAGGAAGGCCCCAGGCTGAAACCGACCGCACCGGGTCGGCATCGCAGAAAATGGGTACCGTCCTCGGAGGCCGTCCTCCCCCATCGATGAGGGCATGGTGGCTAGCACGGCTCTTAGCCGAGGCCCTCGCCAATCACCCGCTGGACCTCCTGGTCGTTGGTCAGGCGGGCATTCACCAGGGCGGCGGCCTG
>CAIUVD010000129.1 GCA_903902515.1 uncultured Planctomycetota bacterium
CCCCAACTCAGCCCAACCAGCATCCATCCCAGTCGAGCAATTAGGTGCCGGCGTTCCTGGGGCCAATTCGCATCGGTCGGATCCTCCTCCATCCAGGGAATCTGAAATCGATTCAGTGACTGTCGTACCTCGAAGCGCGAGGCGCGAACAACGCCCTCACAATCAATCCAGCCCAAGGAACGATGATGCTCGCCCGTTAATCTGCGCACCAAGGCATGCGCTTGTCCCTCAATGAGACGCAAGCCCACCGGCATCACTGAAACCGCCGCCTTGAGAGCATCCATCATCTGCTTGTGGGCCATCGGCGTTACCTGCCCCGTTCCATAACGTTCGAAAATCTCAACGATTACCGATTCGCTACAGTCGGCGTTCGGCAGCCATCGCAAGATCTCCGAGGGATTCACCAGACCTTCCATGGCCTCAGGAACAGGAGTGAGGACCAAGGCATGACGGATCATTCCTTGGTGACGTGCCTTCGCTTCGGCGGTTAGATCGATTGGAAGCCCCGCTTGGTCCTCAACTTTTACGGCCTTAGCCAACGTTTGACCCAAGCCCTGAATCCATGTCGCGAGGGCTTCAGGATCCTTGCTGTTGAATTCCTGAGACGTGACGTGAACGCACCAGCGCGCAACATCAATCCTTGCTGCCAAGTGATGATCTTGAGATTGACTCAAGATCATCACTTGGATGGCCGCCCGCTCGATGGAAACTCGGATGGGGAGTTCCGATTCACCGATCCACAGCCCGTTAGAATACCGGATTAACCAGGGAGGCGCATCCAAATGTACGCTCACCAGGAAGTTGCTTAACTCTCCATGAATGACATGGAGGCAAGCGTTCGCGAAACGGGAAAAATCCGAGAGGGAGATGACAGCGGCCACAGGGAACTCACAGGAGGGCGTTGGCCAACCTGTGAATATCCCAGCGGGGAGATCAGGTCAGGCCGGTGGGGCAGTGCTGAGTTCCGCATATGAAGCGCATGGCGATATTTTACCTTTGAAATTTAGAAAAACAATGACTGCCCCGAGGCACGCCGTGTAACTTTGACGGCAAGAGTCCCTTTCACGCTTTACTTCAGGGCATGAATCCTTGGCCTATCCGAATCTGTGATGATTTGCCATATCGCAGACTCGCGACATTCTCCTTCGCACGTACCAAGGCAGGCAAATTCAGTGCTTTGAGCCTTTCGAGCCTGACGGACGTGCCAGTGACCAAAAATCCACAGCAGTGGCTTATTCGGCAAGGCATGCCACAGATCGGTCAGGTACTGTTCTCCGAAATCACCCTCGGGTCCGATCTCAAATCCAAATTTGAAGCTGTGCTTCATGACTCCGGGGATCATGAAGTCTGAACCGGCCATGCCGATCCCCAGACCGTAAGGGCAACTGTGGGTGACCATCAGGTCAACTGGACGATCTCCAATCGCCGCCAGAGTGCGGCGGACATCCGCTTGGGAGACCCACGATGACCATGTGGGCGCGGGTGGAGGGCCACGGCGATGGAGACTGGGACGAGCCGCGTATTCCTGGGGTCGGTCGGCATGCGCGGCACCGCCGCACCACGCAACGCGCCAGCCGCACAGTTCGCTGACGGTGCCGCGGGGATGGTAGTGGAGGTCCCAGTCTGTGGCCCATTGCAGCAGGGCCTCGCCCCGGCGGTGAGTCCGCTGGCGATGAAGCCACTCGTGATCCTCGTGGTTCCCGTCGATGACATGCAGCGGGAGGGGCCAGCGACCGATTGAGGGCATGAACTTCTCAAGTTCGCCAGGGAAAAACCCAAAATCTCCCACCTGGATCGCGGCGATACATCCAGCGTGCTTCCCCCGAATCAGGGCGTTGTGAACGGCGTTGAAGTCCCCATGGCAGTCTCCCAGCGTGAGAATGCGGCCTCTGGGCGAGCCTTCCATTTTTGTCATGGAGCCCCCGCCATGAGGCATTTCAGGTCATTAAGCCGGACCAATGCTTCATCGACGAGGTCCATCATGACCGTCGGATCCTCTTTGGCCTGGGTCAGGTGCCACTCGGCTTCCACGGCACGCTGCCGGGCAGCATCAGCCTCCCCAGCAAGCCAAAGATGGCGTGCCTGTGCCATACGGACATCGGCTTGGTCTCCGTGGACCGGCCACATGACGGGGATGATCCGTCCAAGATCTGCGAAGAAGCCCCAAGCGTGATCCAAGGTCACAAGCGCATCGGAAAGCCGACCGGCATGTCCGAGGAGATCGCCAATGGTGAGCTCCAAGGTCCCCTGGGCGTCCACCAAGGTGTCGGCATCAATGGGTCCTTGAATGCCAATCTGCGAGTTCTCATCAGGATCGGTTGGATCTCCTTGGCTGCTCTCCATGACCCGCAGGGTTGGGCGGATCGGCATTAAGACCCCTAGGGCCACATGAGGATTCGCCAACGCCGCTGGATGGATGCGCAGGTCCTCAAGCAGTGATGAGAATTCACTGACATGGTGATCGGCCATGGCAGGGTCATGGACCCAACCATGGGCATGATGACCAAGGTCGGCAAGAAGCATCGCCAGATCATCAGGACCATAGTGTCTAGCGACAATTAGATTGGCCGGTCACCGACAATTAGGTTGGCCGATTTTTGAACAGCGCGGACGGCCAAAAATTAAACTTCTGTGGTCGCTGTTTTC
>CAIUVD010000130.1 GCA_903902515.1 uncultured Planctomycetota bacterium
GGAAATCGTCGCCAGCGGTCGCGGTTTGCCGACCCTGTGGCGGGCCCTGGGTACGATCGGACTGCGGGATGCCGCCGCCACCGAGACCGCCATCCAAGCCGCCGCCGACCCGAGCCCGGTCATCATGGCCGCCGCCGAAGATCCCGTGGCCAACCCCCGGAGCGCCGCCGTGGCCGAGGAATTGGCCCTGATCCTGGCCCAGGAGGCGGGCAACATGGCCATTCGCTGGATCACCACCGGCGGCGTCTACCTCGCTGGTGGCGTTACGCCGCGCATCTTGACCTGGCTGAAGAATCCTGCCGTGGTTGCCGCTTTCCGTCGCAACCCGGCCCATGGTGCATTGCTCAGTCGCATCCCCCTGACGGCGGTCCTGAACCCCGGAACGGCGGTCCTCGGTGCTTGGGCTGCGGCCCAGGAGCTCTGAGCAAGAGTCGTTAGCCCGTCAGCACCGCCAGCCACCCCAATAGCGTGAGGGGTGCCAGGGCGGTGCTGGTGACCACGACTGCCACCACCAACCGTTCATCGCCCCCTAGCAGGCGGGCCATGGGCCCGGCGGCGATGGCCGTGGGGCAGGCCATCATGACCACCACGGCCACGGTGGCGGGGAGGGAGGCTCCAAAAGCTCCGCACAGGCCCCAGGTCATCAGGGGCACCAGCACCAGTTTTGCCAAGGTGATCAGCCCAACCGCCAGGGGCCGGGCCCGGGCCAGATGCAGATCAATCTTGGCTCCGGTGGTCAGCAGGGCGAGGGGCACGGCCGCCGCGCCGAGCAGGTCGAGGGTCTGCCCCAGGGCATTGCCGGTCAGCAGGCCCGGCTGGATCCAGGCCAGGGTCGCGCCGGTCAGGCAGGCCAGGATCAGGGGATTGCGCGGCAGTTTCCCGAGGGCCGTCCGGAGCCCCACCCAGGTCACGCCATGGTGGGGCAGCCGATAGGCGATCACCGACCCGACATTGAACACGACCACCATCACCGTCAGGGTCGTGGCATAGGAGGCCGTCAGGGCCCCGCCCAAGCCCGCCGGCAGGGTGGTGGCCGCCAGGGCGATCACCGGCAAGCCGACAAACGCCCCATTGGCCCGGGCCATGCCATTGAGGGCAGCCCCGCGCTCCTCGGGCGTCATGCGTCCCGTGGCAAACCACCCGGCGACCAGGGCTGCCGCAAAGGACAGAACCCCGGCGGCAATCGCCTCGGGTGAAGCGGTCGCCCGTAGATCAGTGCGCGCCACCTCGGTGATCAGCCGGGCCGGCAGGGCCACCCAGTACAGCAGCGCCCCCAGGGGATCTGCCCCGCCGGTCGGTAGCAGCCGCACCGCCGCCAAGCCCCGTCCTAGGGCCAGGAGGAGAAACACCGGCGCCAGGGCCAGGGTCAGGTCGAGGACGTGGCTTAGCATCGGCCCGGGGTCCGGGGTCCGGGGTCCGGGGTCCAGCGAGGTCCGGGCCTATCCGCGTGACGCCGCTCCACGAGAAAACGCCACCGGCTCATGGGGTAGCACAGGACCCCGGACCCCGAACCCCGGACCCCGGACCAGCGGCCACAAACGCCCGAATATCCGCCAATTCCTCGTCCGGATCCAAGCCGTGGTCGAGGTCGTATTCGGCCCAGGTGAGATCGAGGCCGAGGGCCTTGAGGCGTTCGGCCTGGGGGCGGGTGCGCTCGATGGGGATGACGTCGTCGAAGCGGCCGTGGGCTTGGAAAATGCGCTGGCGGGCGGTGCCCAGGTTGGCGGGGTAGCCGTCGATTTCGAACACCCAGCCGCTGAGGGCAATCACGGCGGCAAAACGGCGGTCATGGCGCAGGGCCACATCCAGGGACATCAGGCAGCCCTGGCTGAACCCCATCAGGATGATCTGTTCGCAGGGGATGCGGTGGTGGCTCTCCAGGGTCTTGAGGAGGTCCCGCAACAGCTCGCGGCTGCGCAGGATGCCGGCGGCATCCGGGGCTCGGCCAATACCAGCGAACTCGAACCACGACCAGCCGGGGCCGTAGGCCTCCGGAGCCTGAACGAAGATCCACCCCACCCGATCGAGGCCGAGCATCGGGGCCACCGGCTTCCAGCCCTCCTTCGAGTCGCCCAGACCGTGGAGCATCACCACCCAACGGGTGGCACCGGGGGTCGGCACGAGGTCGTAGAGCAGGCTCATACCTGGGCCTTCAAGGCAGCGGCGTAGGCCATCAGTTGGCGGACCATCGCCGACAGGCCGTTGGCACGGTTCGGGGACAGGGCCTGGTTGAGGCCGAGTTCCTCAATGAACTCTGGGGGCGCGGCCAGGATCTCGGTTGGGGTACGGTGGTTGTAAACCTCCAGCAGGAGGGCCACCAGGCCCTTGGGGATGGCGGCGTCGCTGTCGGCCTGGAACACCACCTTCCCGCTCTCACTGGTGGCAAACAGCCACACGGTCGAGGAACACCCCCGGACCTTGTTGTCGTCGGTCTTGAGGGCCTCGGGCATCGGCGGCAGGGTCCGCCCGAGGGCGATGATCCGGGCATAGCGGTCCTCCCACGAGGCGAGGGCCTGGTAATCATCGACGAGGCGGGCTTGGGTCAGGAGGATCGACATGGCCTGGGGAGCATGGACTTAGCCCCCGGCACGCCAGCCTTGGTCCCGTCGGAGGCCAGTTTTGGCTTTCGCCCGCGCTTTTTGTGGGCGTCCTAGCCGCGTCTCATTCTCGTGGCCCCCGTCTCCTCCCTAATCCGCCCCAGGATGCGGGGCTGGCCTCTACCCCCAGCGCCCGGGCGATGGGCCTGCGGGTCCTGGTGATCACGGTAGCGGCCGCCCTGGCCAACGGCAGGCCGACGGTCTGGTGTTCTAACCGAGCCAAACCGAACGCGCACCACCATCGAATGGTGCGGCGATCCTCGCTACGCCATGAACGCACCCCTGGCCCTCCGACTCGATGGCCGAGGGCCAGTCCCTCTAAGCGGGAGCCATTGAGGGCACGGCTCCGGGGGGTGGATACCCCGGATCTACCGCATCGAGGACCACGATCGCATCGTTTCCGGCGAATCTGCCGCAATCGGGTGTCGTGGCAGGAGGGACAAAGGTCATTTGCCAGGGCCCACCCTCGGGCTTCTGGAACTCACCGATCAGGTGGCTGGTACCCCGTCGCGGATCAAACCACCAAGCACGTACCTGGGTGCTTGGCAGGCGTGCAAGATCCACGGTGATCGGCAACCCGGCAGGTGAGTAGGCCATGGCCCATGAACCATCCTTGGCCCGGGTCGCCACCTGGTGTTCTCCAGGGTTCGACGGGTTGTTGAGCAAGAATTCGGGATCAGGTACCCGTCCGGCCATGGGACGGCTCAACAGGAGGCGACGGGTATTGAGGATGCTCCACGCCCCCGGCAGATGGATGGCCCCGGGGCTCCCATCGACGGACTTCCAGTACAGTCCGGGCTTTGCTCGCATCCCAGGGTCCCGGCCCGGAGCATAAAATTGCCAGATAGGGTGGCATCCGTAGGTGTGGCCGAAGGCACCAGAGAAAAGGCTCCAATAGGTGAATTTTCGCGTGTCGTGGTCAGTGGCATACCCGCTGTCTGGCTCGTAATTAAAGGGAATTGCTTCGTAGGTGGGTTCGCCGTTGATCACCGGGCGTGTCGGTACGGCATCCCATTCGGTCGTCAGGCGGTTCCATACGTCCGTATTTTGCAAATGACCAGTTTGTACCATCGAAAAAGCATGCCAGGGCTCCTCTACGAACCATTGACGGGATGAGGCTCCTCCGTTGGGGTGATAGGTCATAAGGTGCCGACCCTGGTCAACCTCTTGGATACCCGCGGCAAGTGCGTTCCAGACCGCCACATTCATGTCCCCGGCCCGGTCTCCGCCATTGACCCAGATCAAGTTTGGCCAGTGGGAATAGCGGTTGGCCAAAGCCCGACCATAGAGCCTGGCATTGGCGACGGTGAACACCTGGGGCCCGCACCCCCAGTTGGGTGTCTGGGTGGTGCTGGGAATCTTGTCGCCCCAGGTGGGTAAAAAGGCGATGGTGAGGCCTTTTTGTGCGGCAACGGCAAACACGTAATCGACGTGATCCCAGTAATCATAGGCCTTCGGCTGGGTCGGATCATGGCCATCGGATACCAGTAATTGCCCGGGATCTTGGTCGACGAGGGGCCGAGCTCCGTAGACATTCGGGGTCATGATCCCATCGAACTCGGCCAAAGCCACGGCCTGAATGACGGTAAAGCCCTGGGATCGACGCTGTTCCAAATACCATTCCACTTCAGCGCGATCACACCGATGGAACAATTCCCAGGCCGTGTCTCCAAGCCACAGAAACGGGGTGCCATCGGCGTGTTCAATGCTGCGCTGATCCGCCGAAACACGCAGAGGACCATGGCTGAAGTCCCAGGCGGGTCCAACATGGGGAAGGTCAACTCCCGGCAGGAACGTCGCCAAGTTGGGTACGTAGGGTGGGTACTTCGTCGGGGTGGCCATGCGTCGTTCCCATTGAAGGAGGGATGAAGCTTCGGTGGATTCCACGGACGGCGTGCCGCACTCTCCAAACCAGGGTGAAGGAGCGTCCTCGTCACCAATCCCACCGCCATGACCGGACTGGTCGCTAGCCTACTGAGAATGGAAGGTGGTTGTGAATTGCCAAAAGTCCTGCCGGTCCCTTCGCCAAAAGTTTTGCCGGTTACCCACCCCGGCGGCCTGATCGGCTCCCTGCCCTGGGCGTGGATAACCACCCGGGGGGCCGGGGATGCTCAACATCATGTCCTGTCTGAAGATCCACCATCTCCGCGAAGCGGGGATGACCCAGGAGGCGATTGCCGCCGCCGTGGGCTGCTGCGTGCGGACCGTCCGCACCGTTTTGAAACAACGACCGCCTTCGCCAGAGGAGGTGTCTGCCGGGGCCATGTCCCGGTTGGTGCCTCTGGGTCGCCCAGAGGTGCTGGGGAACTTCCGGGCCGAGATGACCCGCCTGTTGGCCGAGGACCCCGGGATGTCGACGGCGGAGGTGCTGCGCCGACTACGGAGCGCCGGGTACCCATGCAGCGACCGCACGGTCTATCGGGCGGTCGCGCAGGTCCGCCCAGCCGAGGTGCCGGCCTCGCCCGAGGTCCGCTTCGAAGGCCTTCCCGGCGAGTTCGCCCAGTTTGATTTCGGCCAATGCCTGGTCCGGTTTCGGGAGGGGAGCACCGCCAAGGTCCGGTTCTTCGCCGGCATCCTGAAGTACAGTCGGCATCGCCATGTGGAGATCGTCCCCGATGAGTCGGCGGAGTCCCTGGCGCGGGCCACGGCAGCCTGCTTCCACGCCTGGGGCGGGGCGCCCAAGCAGTGGGTCTACGACAACCCGACGACGGTGTGGTACGACCGCAAGCAGCGCATCGCCCATCCCTACCTGCGGCAGTTGCTGGCCGACACCAATAGCCTGGTGGAGGCCACCGAACCCCGCCGTCCCAACCAGAAGGGCGCCGTGGAGAACGGGGTCGGGTTCGTGAAGCATGGATTCTTCCTGGGGCGGTCCTTCCAAGATCCCGCCGAGATGGCGGCCGAACTGCCGGGATGGCTGCGGTGGGCCAATGAGGAACGTCCCTGCGCGGCCACCGGCGTGACGCCGGCCACCCGTCTGGCCGAAGAACAGCCTCGACTGGCCGAGCGGCGCCTGGGCCACACCGGAGCCTCCCTCCCGTTAGTAGAATCATCCACGGTCCTGCCAACGGGCCTGGTGCGCTACCGTGGGGCCGCCTATTCGGTCGACCCCCGCCGCCTGGGCGCCCCAGCGACCCTGCTGGTGCGGCAGGCCGTCATCGAGATCGACGTGGGTGGGGTTCGCTGCGTCCACCCCCGTCAGGACCACTCTGGAGCCGTGTCGCGCCTGCCCCAGCACAGCTTGGCCCAGGTGGCCATCACCACCGAGCATCGCAAGAAGACCTACGCCAAGCGGCAGCACCTGTTCGACCTGGGCCCCGCCGCGGTGACCTTCTGCGACCACCTGATCATGACCCGGCCCGGCAACGCCTGGTACGCCGACATCCACCGGCTCTACGACCTGGCCATGTCCGCCGGCCCATCCCGCTTTCTGGGTGCCCTGACGATATCCCTGGCCCGGAAGGAGAAGATCACCGTTGCCGCCGTGGCAGCGGCCCTGGGCGAAGCGGAGGTGGCATCATGAACCGACCAACCCCCGTCAGTCCCCCAGCGATGGACGCCGACACCGACGCCGAAGTCGCCATCGACCTCGAAGGCCTCCTCCGCCGACTGCATCTGCCGACCATAAGGCGGCTCCTGCCGGAGTATGCCACCCTGGCTGCCCAAGAGGGCTGGAGTCACCGGGACTTCCTCGCCCGCCTGATCGCGGAGGAAGTCGCCAACCGCAACAACACCCGCATCCAGAAATCCGCCCGACGAGCCCGATTTCCCAGCCTCAAGACCATCGAAGACTTCGACTTCACCTACCAGACCAGCCTCAAGAGGCAGGCCCTGGGCCCATTTCTCGATCCCGACTTCGTCGCCCAGGGGAGGAACCTCATCCTCCTCGGCCCCAGCGGCACCGGGAAGACCCACCTGTGCTGCGCCATCGCCTACCGCGCCATCCAGCACGGCCACCACGCCCGTTTCGTCCGGGCCTGCGACCTCATCGACGACCTCGCCTCCGCCAGCAAGGATGGCCGCCTGCGCGAGGCCACCGCGACCTACCTCGAACCACCGGTCCTCATCATCGACGAAGTCGGCTACCTCCACCACGCCGACACCGCCGCCAACGTCCTCTACGGCCTCGTGGACGCCCGGCACCAGCAACGACGCCCGATCCTATTCACGACCAACAAACCGCCCACCGTCTGGGGTGACGTCCTCCACGACCACCAACTGGCGGAAGCCATCCTCGACCGAGTCCTGGAACGGGGCTCCCTCATCGAACTCCGCGGACGGTCCTACCGCACCAAGCACCACCGCGGCGCTACCACGGACGGGTAGGACGACGGCCTGGGGCAGGCCGGGGCAGCACGTGCCCCGGCCAGAGGAGGCGGGCCACCAAGCCCGCCGTAACGGTGACCCAGGACGACGTCCGGCTGGACCACGGAAAGCTTGGATTCATGCTGCCCCACGACCGGCAAAAGTTTTGGCGAAAAACCGGCAAGAGTTTTGGCAGTTCACAGACCAACGGCGACCGCAGGTGCGGTCCAGCTTTTGTGTTGGGTTACGCTCGACATGGCGCTGCCATGCCGTCGCATCACGCGCCTTGGAGCTGGACCACACCTGCGGTTTTTGCAGCACCACATGGGTACTTTGGACCAGGTGGTGCCAGAACGATAAAAGCCGGGGGGCTTTATGGACCAACGGCGACCGCAGGTGCGGTCCATCTCCGGCGTTGCGTGACGCTCGACATGGCGCTGCCATGCCGTCGCATCATGCGCCCCGGGAATCGATCATCCCTGGGGTGAGGGATTGGTGCGGTTCGGCACCACCGAGAGCCCCCCCACAAATTTCCCGCAAAAATGCCGTTTGACCACCGAAGCCCCGGCACGTCGGCTTCGAGTTATTCCAAGCCCGCCAACGCCGCCGCCAAATCCCGGTACGACACAAACCGTTTGGTCGGGTTCTTCTGCAAGCAGCGGTGGATGATGGTGCGCATGCCCCGGGAAATCGGCAGGTAGGCGGGGAGGTCCGGGATGGGGCCGGATAACTGCATGGCCACCAGGCCCATAGCGGATTTCTCGGTGTACATGGTCTTGCCCGAGAGGAGGTGGAACAGGGTGGCGCCGATCGAGTACACGTCCATGGCGGGAGTGGCGGCTTCGCCTCGGCATTGTTCCGGCGACATGTAGGCCGGGGTGCCGACGGGTTTGCCCGCGTGCTCGTCCTCGCGGTAGGCGTTGGATTGGCCGGTGAAGTCGTCTGGATCTGGAGCGGCAAAATAGGCAGCGAGGCCGAGGTCGACGATCCGCACCGGGGTTCGCTCATCGTCGCCGAGGACGAGATTGTGGGGCTTGATGTCGCGGTGAACCAGGCCGCAGCGCCGGAAGCCATCGGAGAGGGCCTCGACCAGGCAGCGGGCGATGGGGATTACTTGGGCTTCGGACATCGGGCCCTTCTCCCGAATGACCGCCCGCAGGTCGGTACCCTGGAGAATCTCCATCAAGACGTAGTGACGATCGGCAAAGACCCCGGCCCCGGCGTAGGCCGGAAAGGCGGGATGGGTCAGGGAGGCGAGGGCATTGCCTTCGTCCCGGAACTTTTCAAGCGTCGTGGCGTCGGCCCCGGGGGGCAGGATCTTCATCGCCAGGTGACGGCCGAGGAATTGGTCCTTGAGGCGGTAGACCTCGCCCATGCCGCCCCGGCCGAGGGTGGCGTCGATGATGTGGTATTCATCGATCTGGGTGCCGATCGCGAGGGTGAACTGGCTCTCGGATTCTTCGACCAGCACGGCCTCGATGGCCTCATCCTTGGGTGGTTGAGCGAGGGTGTCCAGCGTGACCACCGGCAGGGGGAGGTCGGTTCCCGGGGTGGCGCTTACGGTCGGCAGTTCCCCCGAGGATCCCCGGGCGAAGCGGGCGGTGGTGGGGCGGGTCCAGCGGGAGGTGCTTTTGGTGATGCGATCCGTGGTGGGCTTGCTGATGATGCTCGTGATGTGGTCCTGGTCGGCACCGTCGATGACGGCCGAAAGGGCCATGACGAGGGCCGCATGGTCCGGGAACCGATCGGCGCGGTCCTTGGCCATGCAGGTGGCGATGATCGTGCCCAGGGCCTCGGGGGCCGTGTTTTCCCGGGGTTTGAAGCGCGGGACGGGATCGTGGAGGTGGGCGATGATGCAATCGGTGGGGGTTTTGCCGCCGAAAGGCGGGGCGCCGCACAGCATGTGGTGAAGGGATGCCCCGAGGGCGTACTGGTCACAACGGTGATCGAGATCGCGTTCGCCCTGGGCCTGTTCAGGGGCGATATACCACGGCGTGCCGAGGATCATGCCAGTCTTGGTCAGGGTCATGCCCTCGGCCCCACCGGATTCCCGGGCCAGGCCGAAGTCGCCGACCACCGCCCGGACGATGCGCTCCTCCTCCCGCATCAGCAGGATGTTGGCGGGCTTGATATCGCGGTGAATCATGTGGCCGGTTCGCCACGCATGATCCAGGCCCTGGGCCGCCATGCGCATCACCCGGACCACCGTTTGCCACGGGGTTGGCCGGGCGATGAAAGCATCGGCGGCCCCGCCGTTCAGGTATTCCATGACAATGGCGAAGTGGGCACCGACCACGCCAGATTCAAGAATGGTCAGCAAATTGCGGTGGGAAAGTCGGCTGGTGAGGGTGACTTCCCGTTGCAGGCGGCGGGCTTCTTGACTGGCTCCCAGGGCCAGGGGAACGAGCTTGATGGCCCGGACGGGTCCGTTGTCACGCTGGGCGGCATAGACCACGCCCATGGCCCCACGGCCAAGACAGGCGCCCAAGGTGTAACCGAGGGGCCGTTCAGGGACTGAATTCAGGGGGAACGGGGGCATACCATCCCTACGCTACCAGGGGATATATATGATGCGAGTGATTCACTCCATGATTAACCATCGCATGTGATACCATAGGTGGAGGTCGATTAGCCCGTTCGCAGGGCTTCCACGGGATCCATGCGGGCGGCCTTCCAGGCCGGGCTGAAGCCGAAGACTAGGCCGACGGCCATGGAAATACCGGTGGCCAGGATCATCAGCAGGGGATTGAAACTCACGGGGAAGGCGAACAGGGCCTCGATCAGCAGGCCCGAGGCCACCCCCAGGAGCAAGCCGAGGACGCCCCCGGCGGCGGCGATCAGCAGGGCCTCGGCCAGGAACTGCCGGGCAATGTCCTGGCGACTCGCGCCGATGGCCCGGCGGATACCGATCTCTTTGGTCCGCTCCGTGACGCTGGCGAGCATGATGTTCATAATGCCAATGCCGCCGACCAGCAGGCTGATGCCGGCGATAACGACGATGATGACATTGAAGACTTCTTTGGTGCGCTGGGACTGGCGGAGGGATTCCAGGGGCACGCTGACGGCCGTGTCGTCGGCGCCGCGATGGCGTTCGAGGATCAACCGCCGGGCGGTTTCGGCGTGGGTCAGGAGGCCGGCTTCATCAGCCATTCGCAGGCTGATGGCGTCCAGCCAGGTGTCCCGCTCGCCCCGCCGCATGAAGGCCCGAAGGGTCGCCAGGGGTACATAGACATCGTGGTTCCGGTCGGCTACCGCCAGGTCGGCCACCGCTCCGGTGGTGAAGGCTTTGCGAGCCATGATGCCAACCACGGTGAAGGGTTCGTCCCCGACCACGACGACTTGGCCGAGAGCCTTTCCACCGGGGGCAAGGCGGTCAGCGATGGCGGCCCCGACGACGCAAACCCGGCGTCGACGTTGCTCATCTTCATCATCGAGGAATCGCCCCAGACCCACCGGGAAACCAACCACCCCGGGCAGGTCGCCGGTCACGCCACTAACCAGCGCTCCCTCAATGGGATTGCCATCGTGACGGATCTCGGCCCGGATCTGCCGCCAGCCGGTGGCGGCAGCCACTGCTGGGCCAAGGGTACTCCGTAGCGCCTCCAGATCCCCGGGCGTCAGCCCATCGGGCGCAAGCCGCCGGACCCGCGCCAGCCGGGTGCCCTCCAGATCCAGAGCCCGCACCTGCAAATTGTTCTGCCCGATCTGCCGGACCTGCCGCAACTGCTCGTCCTTACCGCCCTCGGTAATGGCGGTCATGGCGATGACGGCCGCGATACCAAAGACGATCCCGAGCATGGTCAGGGCCGTCCGCATCGGATGGGCGAGCAGGCCCTCGCGTACCGCCATGCGGAGGAGATCGGCGGGGCGGAGCCCTACCCCTACGGATTGGAGAGGGGATGCGACAGGGCCTTGTGGCCCATTTGAGGGGAGAGGGGAGAGGGGAGAGGGGA
>CAIUVD010000131.1 GCA_903902515.1 uncultured Planctomycetota bacterium
AATCCGGAGGAATGTCCTACCTTCGCCATTTGGCAGTTATGTAGCTTCAAGATGGTGATGGTAGCACGACTGCGGATCATCCATTCCTAGTTATGGTCGGATTTTTGAATGGTAAAAAAACGTCCTCGTGCACAAACCAGTGTCCGTTCACCTGGATTGGTAGGCTCGGCAACTGAATGCAACGTCCATCAATTACCGCCTGCGGTTGGCCTGTCAGGAAAATCACCAGGTGATGGGTGCCAATGAACGCTTCAATGCGCCTGCGGCCGTCAAAACGATGATACCAGTCGACATTTTTTCTTCCATTCCATGCCCTTCTTTGGGCATCGTTGTTATAAGGCTTGAGGTGCTCACCGCTGGCCAAATTGATGCGTTCGTCCAGGGGCACAAATTGAACGGTGATTGCTGTAGAATAGGCAGGATTTACTGAATACCTGATGTCAAATATGGCCATTCCCGAGCGATAGACATCGCTATTTTCGACCCGGAAATTCAACCAGGTGTCAAAGGGGCGATTGACCCCACTGATAGCTATGTCGGCATTCGCCGTCCGGTTGCCATTGTGAAAGATGCCGAGTCTCGCATCGCCGCCATCCCGGCGTCGGACCGTTAGGGTTTGGTTCGGGACGCTCGACCCCAGCAGATTTTTAAGAAGAATGGCACGGTGCCAATTATTTTCCCCGGCCTTGATGAACAATTTTCCATTCTTTGTTGGGTACAGTTCGGGATTCACCGAGGTGTGCGTTGTTTGATAATTCCTGAACGCGTCGACTTCGTCGAAGATCCACATGTTTCCATAGAGCCCTTGCAGAACAGCGGTCAGATTCACTAAACTGGCAATCTCTGAGTGGCGGGGGACGTCTTGCGGATCTCGATCGCCCCAACGAACTGTCTGTAAGAAATTGCGTGAGTTGTAAAAAATATCCCTGTGGAGTCTGGTGCTTGGCTGATTTTGGAATAGGAGAGTCTTCTTTCTTGTCAGGTCCAGGTACTTGCTGCCAGTACCGACGGTAGGCTCGATCCCTGACCCTTCAAAGTGTTCATTGAACGAGGTGATGGCCACGATCCCAGGAAAATTTTCAGATGGGGGGAAAACACTCAAAGCTGCGTCCCAGAAACATTCGTAGATTCTTCCATCCTTACGATCAACCCGAAGGGGATGTTCGTCATCAGTGGGATCATTATCTGAAACGTCAAAGAATCCAGGTTTGAGGGTAATTCCACAAATTTTCGTAGGTGTAGGGCGGCGGATGGTGAGGCCGCTAAAATCAAGAACGCCTGTCCCGGTAAGATAATTTTTGGCAATCCGGTTGTCATTCTCCAGATCCTGACGCATTTGAGTCAATTCTGCATCGGTATGGACGAAGACCTCTCTGCTGTTATCAAAGGGTGGTGTTCCGCTGAGTTGCGCGGCTTTTATCCGTTCACCAATAGCTTGACCTAGTCTAAAATTCTTGTGGTAGGGCAAAAAACCATCGAATACCTTACAGGCTGGACCAAGCATTTGGTGATAAAATTGATCAATGGAGTATTTTCCATTTGCATTATTGATGGAGTTGGTGATGCCTTCGGAACTGGGGGAAATATCGGCGATAACGATGAACTCCTTTCCTTCCTGACGCAATCCCAGAAGGACTTCGGCGTAGGCTTCACGGTAGGCGGCACTGGAGTTATTGGTCTCTTCCCGCGTAGGCTTTGCTCCTGCCGGCCATTCCCTCGTTAATGCTCTTTTATAGATATAGACGACGGGAAGACGATTTTGGCCGTAGGTTAAGGAGTTATTGGCGTAGGGCTGCGATGGTCGTGTGGAGGTCCATAGGCGATCAAATTTCACCCGCAGGTCGGCTTTTACGTGGGTAATATTGGCTGAATCACGGTCACGAAAAACGGCCCACTCCCAAACGGGGATGAATTTGACCAGACTGTTGAGCCTTTTCATCGACCGAGTGACCGCCTCCCAATCGCTGGCTTCGCTGACCAAAAGGGCGTTAATGCCTGAATTTCGTGCCCAATTGAGGTGCATTTCCAAAACATGGTCACGGGCAGAGTCGTAGATGCCAATGACAGGCGCTTGAAATACTCGTGTTGCCCCGCCAAGTAGCCAAGGGTATACGGCGTCCCTGAGCGGGAAGGGCACCTGCTCGGGCGTCACCCTTCCCCAGCTCTCGCTCCTATCGGTATACCAGGGATAGTAAAAAGCGGTCACATAGGGACGTACCACGCCCTGATTGCCAATGATGCCGAAACGGCTGTAGTCACGGGTCTTTAAGACTGCCTCATAGTACCTGGAGCTCTGCGAGGTGGCTGCAGTGGTTGCCGCACTTATTGGGCTAGTGATAGGCGATTGACTATCAGCAGCAGCCCCCGCCAAGGGCAGGGAGCACCAGAGGGATAAGATGGCTAGGAGAGCGTTCCCCAGCTTTCGGGTGAATCGATCACTCATGGAACGTCTCCTTCGGTTTCATCAATTGAATCACTTGGGAGTATTGACCCATGTCGCAAAAATTGTGACATCTTCGTGGTCAAAATATGCAGATAAGGTTAATAGTGATTGAGTTTTTTGGTGGGATGCGTGCTTGGTTTCCGGCCAAGCGTGCGCGTGTGTTGGCAATCACACCGCCCGAATTTCTTTTTAGATCATTATCCATAAAGGTAATAAGCCGTTGTTGAAGGTCGATTGAATGGTCTCGCAAAGCGGTTCGATCTGCGACGCGTTCGGTGCCAAACGTAGGGGCCATCGCCGTTTCGATCGCCCGGGTATCGTGACGGGAGCGTCACCACCGGTTGACCCGATGTTTGGGGGCTTGGGTGATGATGGTTCGTACCGTCCTCATGATTCCCCGTCTGGCCCTTCCGGTGGCATCCTCGGCTGATAGTCCTACACCCCGTCCACGATGCTTCCGTCCACTTCCTCCACGCCGCTCGCTCTTCCGGAGGGTTGGCAAGTTTTGTCGGAAGCCGAGATCGCCGCCTGGGCGGACCGGGTGCAGCAGGCGGTGGTGGTCATGCCCTGGCTGGTGGAGGAAGATCTGCAGCCGGTGGCCGTGCGGACGGATGGTGGACTCCTCTGCCATGCCGGAGCCGGGGCCGGGTTGTGGTATGTCGTGCGGTGGCCGACACCGGAAGCGGCTCCGGTGCCTGAGTTTTCGGGGGATTGGAATGGGTTTTTGGCGGCGGAGATGATTTACGTGGTCGAGGATTCCGCTTCGGGGTGACGGGGTGGGTCCGGTGATGTCCCTGGTGCGGCTTTCATCGATCCGCACCTTGCCCGGAGGGGGCCCGGTGCCGATCCTGCTCCGCCATGCGCTCCATCCTCGCCGCCCTGCAAAAGTCCCGTCCCTCCGCCTTTGCCCAGGTCGTTGCTGCCTCGGGGCCCGCCGATCTGACGGTCGCCGATGCGGCGGCCCTGACGGCCGCCCTGGCCGGGCGCAGCGATACGCCGGCCCGCATCCAGGTTGGCGAGGTCCGGCTGGAGGTGAGTGCTGCGGCCCCCGCCGCCAGTGGTCCGCTGGTCGGCCAGGTGGCAATCGTCAGCGGTGCCGCCTCGGGCCTGGGGCTGGGCGTGGCCCGGGGTCTGTATAAGGCCGGTGCCGCCGTGTTGTTCACGGATGTCGATGCGGCCGGCCTGCAGCAGGTGGAAGCGACCTTTAATGACCCCGCCCGGGTCCACACCGCCGTGGTCGATGTGACCAACGAGCAGTCCGTGGCCGATGGTTTCGACGCCGCCCTCAAGCGTTGGGGCCGCGTCGATGGCATCGCCTGCTGCGCTGGTGTCGCTCCCGCCGGACCCCTCGAAGACTTCCCCCTGGCCAAGTGGAACCTGTCCCTGGCCATCAATCTGACGGGCTACTTCCTGTTCGGCCGCGAGGCCACCCGCATTTTTAAGGCCCAGGGTCATGGCGGGGCGATGGTGTTGCTGTCCTCGAAGAGCGGCCTGGAGCCCTCGAAGAACAACACGCCCTACAACGCCACCAAAGCCGGCGAATTGCACCTGGCCCGGGGCTGGGCCCTGGAACTCGGGCCCGATGGCATCCGCGTCAACTGCATCGCCCCGGGGAATGTCTTTGAGGGCTCAAAGATCTGGAACCCGACCTACATCGCCGAGGCGGCCAAGAAGAAGGGCATAAAGCCCGAGGAAGTCATTCCCCATTACATCAACCTGACGGCCCTGAAGCGCGACATCAAGCCGGATGACATTGCCAACGCGGCGGTCTTCCTGCTGTCGGATGCCGCCCGCTGCGTGACGGGTCAGGTACTGGTGGTGGATTCCGGCCAGGTCTGGACCCGCTGAGGTTCAGCCCCCCGGGGTCCAGCCCAGATCGGCCTTACCGCCGTCGTTGGCCTGTCGGGCCCAGACAAAACACAGGTCGCTGAGGCGATTGAGGTAACGCAGCCCCTCCGGATTCCACGTCCGGTGGGGCTCGTGGTTTTGGGCGGCCACGAGGTCGCGCTCGGCCCGACGGACCACCGTTCGGACCAGGTGCAGCCAGGCCGCCGCCGGAGTGCCCCCCGGCAGGACAAAGGTGGTCAGGGGGGCGAGGCTGGCATTCCCCTCCGCCAGCCATTGGTCGAGGCGGGCCACCTGGTCCGGACGGATGCGGGGGATTTTGGCCTCCCACGGGCCTCCGGGCGGGGTGGCGAGGTCCGCGCCGAGGTCGAACAGATCGTTCTGAATCAGCGGCAGGGCCGCTGCCACCGCTGCTGACACCGGCTGGAGCCGTACCACGCCCAGGAGGCTATTCACCTCATCGACGCTCCCCATGACCGCGAACAGGACATCGTCTTTGGGACGGCGGGAACCATCAGTGAGGGAGGAGGTACCGGAGTCGCCGGTACGGGTGGTGACGGAGTCGATGCGCATTTTTTTACATGGAGAGGGGAGAGGGGAGAGGGGAG
>CAIUVD010000132.1 GCA_903902515.1 uncultured Planctomycetota bacterium
CACGACTTCGGCCTCCCGCGGTTCCCGGCCCTGGCGGTAAAACAGCGGGCGGCCGTCGTCGTCGAGGTAACTATTCATCTTCAGGCTTTTGGGCGAGGCATTGGCCATCACTGTCGCGGTTTTGGGCCGCCAACCGGCGCATTGCAGCACCGAGCCCCGATGCCGCTCGTCCTGTTCCAGGTAGTCCGGCAGGCGGTCAAACCACGCGGGCGAACGGCTGGCCGGGGTGCCGGACGGCAGGCGGTCGGCAGGGTAGTGGCCGGACCAATCGGAGGCATAGGCCAGGAAGCCCAGGCCGGCCTGGCGCAGGTTGGCTTGGCACGCGGTGGCGGTGACCATCCGGCGGACGGTGGTCCCAGTGGTTAACAGCAGCCCAGCGAGGACGGCGATGACCACCACCACCACCAGCAGTTCCGCCAGGGTCACGCCGCGCCGTCGGTCAGCCATGGCGGGAGGAGCGATAATGTTCGGCCAACTGGCTGATGGAGCTGTTCAGGGCCTCGGTCTCGGCCGAAACGGCGGGGTTGGTGAGGGACGGCCGGCCATCTAGGGCGGCCTGGGCCTCGGCGGTCAGCCACTCCACCGGGCGGTAGATCCGGCGGGCCAGGTAGCCGCCGAGCAGTCCTCCCCCAATTAGCAGCAGGGTGCCGATGAGGAGGGCGTCGGTCGGATTCCAGACCCGGGCCAACCGTTCGGCGTACAGGATCCGGCCATCATCCTGGGCTCCGCCCAGGCGCACGGCCACCGCGATCCGGTCTTCTTGGCGCCAAGCCTGGGGCCCGTGCACCACCTGGACGAGTTCGGGGGAGGGCTCCTGGGGCAGGGGGCCACGGCTTCCCGGGTCGGGGGCCACCCGGTCGGTGGTCAGGCGCAGGATGCCGACGCTGGTCCAGCGGGGATTGGCAGCCGCCAGAAAATGGGTTGGTTCCGGCCCATTGGCCCAGGCTTCGACGTGGGCCTGGGCCTCCGCCAGGTCGATCCGAGCTTGGCTTTCGGCTTCCCGCAGGGCCAGGAACCCCAGGGCGCCGAGGGCCAGGACGGTCGGTAGGAGGGGGGCGAGCAGGCAGTTGAGGCGGAGGGCGCGGAGATCCACGGGGCTGGATCATCAACGAAGCGTCTCGCCGGCAAGCCGCCCGATTGCCTTGCAGACGGATTCACGACACTCCCGCCCTTCCTTCTCCACCTCCTGTTCCCGACGAACCTCCCCATGCACCGTTTCGCCCTCCTCCTCCTCCTCGCCACCACCGTCTTCGCCGAGGCCTCTGGTCCCGGCGCCGTCCCCGTCGTCGCTCCGGTCGAGGGCGTCGCTCCCGCGGGCGCGGCCGCCCAGCAGCCCTCGATGTTGCCCAGCATTTTGCTGATGGTCGGCATTTTCGCCTTCATGTGGTTCGTGCTGATCCGCCCTCAGAAGAAGGAGGAGAAGCGCCGCAAAGAGATGATCGAAGCCATGAAGCGTGGCGATAAGGTCGTGACCATCGGTGGCGTCCACGGAGTGGTCGAAACCGTTGGCGAGTCGACCATTGATGTCCGGATCGGCGACGGCTCCGGTCTGGTGGTCACCTATAACAAGGGTGCCGTGCAGCAGAATGTCTCGGCCGAGCAGGCCAACGCCTCCAAGAAGTGAGTTCCTGATGCTTCGTCGCCTCCTCGTCACGACGGCGGTGTTCCTCGCCGCCTTCGTTCTCCTGTTCGTGCAGAACAAGGTCCTGGTCGGTGACCAGGACCTGACTGCCGACCTGCGCGTCGTGGATGCCACGGCCCGCACCTTCCAGGTCGTGCTTAAGGACGTCGCCGGTAATCCGGTCGAAGCCTTGGCCCAGGACCAGGAGGCCGTGGCCCAACGCCTCAAGGGCGGTGGTTCCCTGGACGAGATCCCGGTGGCCGAGGTGCGCTACCACGACGCCGACCGGCGTGTGGTGGTGACCTTGCCCGAGGGTGGTGACGAAGCGGCGGTGCGTTCCCGGCTAGCTGGCAAGACCTTCAAGCACCCCAATCCGCCCCGCAACCTGTTCCACGTCACGCGCGGCATCGACGTGCGCGGTGGTGTCGAGTTCGTGTGCCGCCTCAAGAATGACGACGGCCGGGTGGTGCCCGCTGACGACGAGATTCTGGCGATCCTTCGCAACCGTCTCGATGAGCGCGGCCTGACGGAGCCGACCGTGACCCGCCTGTCCAATGGCGACGTCCAGGTCGTGATCCCCGGCGGTACCAAGGCTGATGCCGCCCGGACCCGCAAGGTCCTGGAAACCACCGGCCGTTTGGAGTTCCGCGAGGTCCTCGACACCTACCACGGTGTCCGCCTCGGCGAACCTGATGCCCCGGTGGTCCAGAAGCCGGGCGGTGGCTACACCTTCGCCTCCGGCACCTACCACAACCGTGGCGACGTGGTCATGCCCCACGAGGCTGAACCTGGCCAAGCGCCCACCACGTTCTTCCGCCTCGATAAGCCCGCCCTGGTTGGCAAAGACGTGGCTGACGCCCACGAAACCCTGTTCGAGGGCCAGTTGGCCATCGGCATCGGTTTCACCGCCGCCGGCGCCGCCAAGAACGAGGAGTTCACCCGGGGCGTGAAGGCTCGGGGCGATGCCAAGACCGGCACCGGTCAGTTGGCGATCTGCTTCGACAATCAGGTCAAATCCAACGCCAATGTCATTGAGCCCTCCGGTGCCAACTGCGTCATCCATGGCCGGTTCACCCATGATGAGATCGAGAATATTCGCAGCGCTCTCAAGGGCGGCAGCCTGGCGGTGACCCCCGAGGTTCTGTCCGAGCGCGTCGTCGGTGCGACCCTCGGCGAGGAGACCATCCGCAAGGGTCTGGTGGCCATGGCCATCAGCTTCCTCGCCATCGTCATCTTCATGCAGGCCTACTACGGCCGGATGCTGGGCACCGTCGCCAACCTGTGCCTGGTCGCCACCACCTTCTTCATCTGGGCCATCCTCTCCGTCTTCAGCGCCACCATCACCCTCCCGGGTTTGGCGGGTCTAGTCCTGACGATCGGTATGGCTGTCGACACCAACATCCTGATCTTCGAACGCATACGCGAAGAATTACGAGAAAAGAAGGGCATGAGGGCGGCTATCGAGGCCGGTTATGAACGGGCCTTCCTGACCATCGTCGACGCCCACCTGACGACCTTCATCACGGCCTTCATCCTTTACTGGATCGGCAGCGGCCCGGTGAAGGGCTTCGGCCTGACCCTGATGATCGGTATCATCGTGAACCTGTTCAGCGGCGTGTTCATCGGCCGCCTGATCACCGACTGGATGTGCCGCAAGGCCGAGACGGTGAACATGTCCAGCTGGGTTCCTGAGATCATGTTGCCCTACGTCGCCTGGCGCAAAGTCGGTTACGTCTTCTCGGTCGTCACCTCGATCATTGGCATCTCCTGGTTCGCCTTCGGCCACCACATCACCGGCGGCGGCTTCGACCGCAACTTCGCCATCGACTTCACCGGCGGCAACATGGCCCAGGTGATTTTTAAGGAGCCCCAGGACGCCGACGCGGTTTCCAAGGCCCTCCACGAGGCCCACGCCAAGGATCCCAAGGCCTTCGCCCTGCTCGATCCCGAGGAGTTGGGCAAGCAGCCCTACTTCGCCGATTTTGCCTCCAGTGGCACCAAGAGTCGCCAGTGGGTGTTCCGGGGCCGTGATGACGAAGGCACCCGTCTGGAAGCCGAACGCGCCGACTTGGAGCGGGAACGGGCGGCCCTCATCCGTGAGGCGGATGCCCTGCGCCAGCAGGACGTGCCCGAAGAGGCCAAGGCCAAGGCCCTGGATGAGCGCATTAAGCCCCTGTCGGTCCGCATCAGCGACTTGACGGGCTCCATCGCCAATCGAACCGAGGCCTTCAAGACCCAGTTGTCCCAGGCTTTTGCCGAGCGGGTCGGGGTCGAAGGCGATGAAGTCACGATGGCCTCGTGGCAAGACCGCATCCTGACCCTGCGTCTCGCGGCCCTGGAGCCGGTCACGACCAATGCGGCCGCCGAAATTGCTACCCGTCTGCAACGCAAGGGCGACAGCGAGGCCGTGGAGGTGGTGCCCGTCGATGGTGGCCTTGAAGCGCGCATCACCTGGCGGATTCGGCCCCTGCCTCGGGCCGAGGCTGACACCACCGACCCGGTGGCGGTCCGCCTAGCGACCCTGATCGGTGGCGACGATGCCAAGGCCCGCAACGGCTTGGTGGTCGCCACCCTGACGGCCTATAACGACCTCGTGAATGTGTCTGCGAGTCAGAAGGTCACCGTGGCCCGACCCTACCCCTCGACGGAGCACTTCAGTGGTCAGGTAGCCGGCCAGATGAAACTGGGCGCCCTGCTGGCGGTCTTCATGAGCCTGCTGGCGATCCTTGCCTACGTGGCCTCCCGCTTCGAGTTCCGTTTTGGCATCGGCGCCGTCTTGGCCCTGTTCCACGACGTGCTGGTGACGATTGGCGTCATGTCGATGCTCGGCATCCGCATCGACCTGACGGTGGTGGCGGCGATCCTGACCATCATCGGCTTCTCGATCAACGACACGATCGTGACCTTCGACCGAATCCGTGAAAACATCCGTGCCAACTGGGCGGCCCTGGCCAAGGGTCTCCCGGGCAAGGAACTCTCGCAAATCATCGACCTTTCCATCGCCCAGACCATGCCTCGTACGGCCCTGACCACCGGCACGGTGTTCCTGACCGTGCTGGTCCTAGTGCTGTTTGGTGGCGATGCTCTGTATGCCTTCAGTCTGACCATGCTGGTTGGCCTGATCAGCGGCACCTACTCCTCGATCTTCGTCGCCAGCCCGCTGCTGCTGTCCTTCAAGGGCGCGGTCGAGCCGCCGAAGCCCGTAGACGATGAGGCCGCCAAGACCGAGGGCGATTCCCAGCCCGTGACGGGCTGAGCCACCAGCCGGTGAAATGCCAAGACCCGCCGTGAACACGGCGGGTCTTGGCATTTGGCGACTTAACCAATGCTCGGAACCCCATTATGACCGACCTCATCCTCGCCGGCGATATCGGCGGCACCAAGGCCCACCTTCTCTTAGTCGAAGCGGGCGGCGATCCCCGTCAGCCGCGTTATGAAGCCCGCTTGCCAACCCAGGGGGTTGGTTCTCTGGAAGAGACCCTCCGTCGCTTTCTCCACGAGGCCCAGGCCCGTCCTCGGCTGGTCAGCCTGGGCATTCCTGGCCCGGTCATTGGCGGCCGCGTCAAACCCGTCAATTTGCCGTGGGAAGCAGAACAACAGGCGATTGCCGCCGTCTGTGGGGCTGAGCAGGCCCTGTTCATGAACGATCTCGTGGCCACCGCCCTGGGCATTCCCCAATTGCGCTCGGACGAACTGCTGCCCCTCGCCCCCGGCCAGCCTTTGGCCGACGGTACGGTCGGCGTCCTCGCCCCCGGCACCGGCCTGGGCCTGGGCTGGCTGACCCGCGAAGGCGGCCGCTGGCGGGCCCACCCCAGTGAGGGCGGCAACGCCGACTTCGCGCCCCGGGGCCCGCGTCAGCGGGCTGTCCATGCGGCGGTCGAAGCGGAACTCGGCCAGGTTCCCACGGAAATCGTCGCCAGCGGTCGCGGTTTGCCGACCCTGTGGCGGGCCCTGGGTACGATCGGACTGCGGGATGCCGCCGCCACCGAGACCGCCATCCAAGCTGCCGCCGACCCGAGCCCGGTCATCATGGCCGCCGCCGAAGATCCCGTGGCCAATCCGCGAAGCGCCGCCGTGGCCGAGGAATTGGCCCTGATCCTGGCCCAGGAGGCCGGCAACATGGCCATTCGCTGGATCACCACCGGCGGCGTCTACCTCGCTGGTGGCGTTACGCCGCGCATCCTGACCTGGCTGAAGAATCCTGCCGTGGTTGCCGCTTTCCGTCGCAACCCGGCCCATGGTGCATTGCTCAGTCGCATCCCCCTGACGGCGGTCCTGAACCCCGGCACGGCCGTCCTTGGTGCCTGGGCTGCGGCCCAGGAACTCTGAGCAAGAGTCGTTAGCCCGTTAGCACCGCCAGCCACCCCAACAGCGTGAGGGGTGCCAGGGCGGTGCTGGTGACCACGACTGCCACCACCAACCGTTCATCGCCCCCTAGCAGGCGGGCCATGGGCCCGGCGGCGATGGCCGTGGGGCAGGCCATCATGAC